>JALZEM010000169.1 GCA_030862005.1 Actinomycetota bacterium
GTCATCCCCGTGATCGCCGGCGTCGTGATCGGCGAGCGACCGAGCGCGGTCCAGAACGTTGGCATCGCGCTTGCGCTCGTCGGCGTCGTTCTCGCCTCCCGGACGGCGGCGGGCGCCGCCGGCCGAAGCGGTGTCGCGGCCGGCGTCGGGCTCGCCGTCCTCGCGGCGATTGGGATCGGCTTCTTTCTCGTCGTGTTTGACGCCGCGAGCGAGCCCGATCCGTACTGGGCGTCGCTCGTGCAGCGAACGACGGCGGTCACGATCCTGTGGACCGTTCTCCTCGCGCTTCGCGCGCCGCTTCGACTCGCGCCGCGCGACCGCCTCGTTCTTCCGGTGATCGGGCTTCTGGACATCGCAGGGACGACGGCGTTTGCGGTCGCGACGACGACCGGCCTGATCGGCGTCGTCTCGGTGCTCGTATCGCTCTACCCGGTCGTGACGGTCACGCTCGCCCGCTTCGTGCTCCACGAGCGGCTCACTCGCCTCCAGGCCGCCGGAGTCGCCGTCGCGCTCGCCGGGATCGGCCTGATCACCGCCGGCTAGCGCAGGGGCGTCACGTAGACGGTTCGTCGGCGCGGGCCGTCGAACTCGCAGAGGAAGATTCCCTGCCAGGTGCCGAGCGCGAGCTCTCCGTGGCGGAGCGGAATGACAACACATGTCGCCGTCAGCGCAGTGCGGATGTGCGACGGCGCGTTCTCCTCACCCGCCTCGACGTGCTCCCAGCCCCACCCGTCGCCGACGATCCGCTCGAGCGCCCGCTCGAAGTCGCGCGCGACGGCAGGGTCGGCGTGCTCCTGGATGATGATGCCGGCGGTGGTATGCGGGACGAACACGAGGACGGCCGACGCGTCGTCAGCGTCCTCGAGCGCTTCTCGCACCTGTTCCGTGATGTCGACGGCCTCGGTCCTGCGCTCGGTTTTGACCTCGAGCTCCTGCAGCACCCGCAGCATCCCTAGCTATCCTACGGCACCGATGGCGACCGCCCCGGTGGGTAGCAGCACGCTCGACGCCTACCGTGAGGAGGCCGACCGGTTCCTCGCCGCCCTCGATGAGGAGATCTACCTCCATTTCGCGGGCCTCAAGGACGAGTTCGAGGTCGCGCGCATCTACGAGCGGTTCTCGGACCTGACAACGCTGGACGCATGCAGCCGTCTCCACGGTGCGGTCGAGAGCGACGGTGCCGCCGCGGTCGAGCTCTGGCGCTTTGCCTGCGAGGGCTACCTCGGAGACATCACGCGCGACCTCACCGAAGAGATCGCCCGGCTCGAGGCGACGCTGGCCGTCGACGTGGACGGCGACGACGTCCCCTTTCGGATGCTACGGCCCGCGATCGCGAACGAGCCGGACCGTGCGCGCCGCGAGCACCTCGACAGCATCCGTGTCGAGCTCACCGAGAAGCACCTGAATCCGCAGCACGTGCGGCTCGCGGAGCTTCGCCGCGAGGGCACGGCTCGGCTCGGTTTCGCAACGTACCGCGGGCTCTACCACCGGTTCGGGTTCCCGCTCGACGAGCTCGGGCGCCAATGCGAGCGCTTTCTCGACGTGACCGAGGATCTCTTCGTCGAGACGACCGACCGGCTCTTCCGGCGGCGGCTCGGGATCCCGCTCGACGAGGCAGGTCGATGGGACGTGCCACGGCTGTTTCGCGCCGCCGACTGGGACGACGGGTTCCCTGCTGAGGCAATGGTCCCGGCGCTCGTCGGGACGCTCGCCGACCTCGGTATCCACCTCGACGCTCAGGAGAACGTCCACCTCGACATCGAGCAGCGGCCGAAGAAGTCGTCGCGCGCGTTCTGCACGCCGATCGAGATTCCCGACCGGATCATGCTGGTCATCCAGCCGATCGGCGGCCCGGAGGACTGGCACGCCCTCTTCCACGAGGCGGGCCACACCGAGCACTACGCGCACGTCTCGCCCGATCTCCCGCTCGAGGCGCGGCGGCTCGGCGACAACGCAATCACGGAGGGGTGGGCGGCGCTCTTCGAGTTCATGGTCAACGACCCGGCGTGGCTCTCACGCCGCCTCGATTTCGGCCGTCCCGACGACTTTGCGGACGAGGCGGCCGCCGTCCACCTCTACCTTTCGCGCAGGTACGCGGCCAAGTTCCTCTACGAGCTCGAGCTCCACGAGGGGAGCGAGCTCGAGACGATGCGGAGTCGCTACGTCGAGCTCATGCGTGAGGCGACGAAAGTCGAGCCCTCGACGGCCGACTTCCTCGCGGACGTCGACCCCGGGTTCTATTCCTCGAGCTACCTGCGCTCGTGGGCCTTCGAGGCGCAGATGGAGGCGTTTCTCCGCGAGGAGTTCGGGCGTGGCTGGTTCGCGCGGCGCGACGCGGGGTCCCTTCTTCGCGAGCTTTGGAGCGAGGGCCAGCGGCTCTCCGCCGACGAGCTCCTCGACGAGGTCACGGGCGCCGAGATCGACCTGGAGGCGGTCGCCGAGCGCGCGCAGGAGCGACTCGCTTGAGGAAGGTCGTGATCGCCGGCGCGGCCGGCCGCGACTTCCACAACTTCAACGTCGTCTACCGGAGCCGGGACGACACGACGGTGGTCGCTTTCACGGCGACGCAGATCCCCGACATCGACGGACGCGTGTATCCACCCGAGCTGGCCGGGCCGCGATACCCCGACGGGATCCCGATCGTGACTGAAGCCGAGCTCCCGGACCTCGTTCGGTCGGAAAAAGTCGACGAGGTCGTCTTCGCGTACTCCGACATCACCCACGAGCACGTGATGCACGTGGGATCGGCCACGCTCGCGGCCGGTGCCGACTACCGCCTGCTTGGGCCGCGCGCGACAGAGCTTCAGTCGACCAAGCCCGTCGTGGCCGTCTGCGCCGTCCGGACGGGCTCCGGAAAGAGCCAGACGACGCGCCATGTCGCACGAATCCTTCGCGAGGCGGGAAAGCACGTGGCCGTCCTTCGGCACCCGATGCCGTACGGCGATCTGTTGCGCCAGGCGGTTCAGCGCTTCGAGCGGTATGAGGATCTGGACGCGGCCGATTGCACGATCGAGGAACGCGAGGAGTACGAGCCGCACATCGCCGAGGGCAACCTCGTGTTCGCCGGAATCGACTACGGCCCGATCCTCGCGCAGGCCGAGCGCGAAGCGGACGTGATCCTGTGGGACGGCGGAAACAACGACACGCCGTTCATCTCGGCCGAACTGCACATCGTCGTCTGTGATCCGCATCGCGCCGGACACGAACGCCGCTACCACCCGGGCGAGACCAACGTCCGCATGGCCGATGTCCTCGTCGTGAACAAGGTCGACACCGCGACGCCCGAACATGTCGAGGCGGTGATCGACTCGGTGCGGGCGCTCAATCCGAATGCGGAGATCGTTCGTGCGGCCTCGCCGTTCCAGATCGAGGGCAATGCCGACGACATTCGCGGGAAACGTGTGCTCGCGGTGGAAGACGGACCGACGCTCACCCACGGCGACATGTCGTACGGCGCGGCTGTCCTGGCCGCCAAGCAGTTCGGTGCGGCGGAGCTCGTCGATCCGCGGCCCTACGCGGTCGGGTCGATTGCGCGCACGTTCGAGGCCTATCCGCATATCGCCGAGCTCGTCCCGGCGATGGGATACGGCCGTCGGCAGATGGAGGAGCTTCGCGAGACGATCCGCCGCTCGGACGCCGAACTCGTCCTGATCGGGACACCGATCGATCTCCGCCGCGTGATCGAGCTCGACACGCCCGCCCTGCGCGTGACGTACCGCCTGCAAGAGCTCGGTGAGCCCACGCTGGCCGACCTCCTCACCGCCCGCGGGATCATCGAATCCGCCCCGGCCCTCGCCTAGCTCGGATTGCACCGCAGGCCGGTCATGACCGGCCCTACAGGAAACAGACGAACGCGCGGGAATGTTCCGACGTGGCGGATCTCACTGTCGTCGCGCTGGGCGGAAACGCGCTCCTCCGGCCGGGCGAGCGCGCGACGGCAGCTGAGCAACGCGCGAACCTCGGCGCGACCTTCCACAGCCTCGTGGACATCCTTCGCAGCGGAGCCGTCGTATTCACGCATGGAAACGGGCCGCAGGTTGGAAACGAGCTGCTTCGCCAAGAGCTCGCGAGCTCCGAGGCGCCGCCGCTGCCGCTTTACCTCGCCGTCGCCAAGACTCAGGCCGAGATCGGCGCGCTCATCGCCGCCGAGCTCCGTCCTCTGACGGTGCGGCCGATCGTCGTCCTACTCACGCACGTCGCCGTCGCCGCCGACGATCCTGCATTCGGCCGGCCCACGAAGCCGGTCGGGCCGTTTTACGACGAAGCGCGGGCGCGGGCGCTCGAGGACGAGCGCGGGTGGGAGCTCAAAGAGGACGCCGGCCGCGGCTGGCGCCGCGTCGTGGCCTCGCCGCGACCGCTCGAGGTGCTCGAGCTCGAGATGGTGGCCGGGCTCGTCGAATCGGGGGCGCTCGTCGTTGCGGCCGGGGGAGGAGGAATCCCCGTCGTCCACCGCGAGGGCCGCTACGACGGCGTCGACGCGGTCATCGACAAGGACTTGGCTTCCGCGCTCCTCGCGACCCGCCTCGGCGCGCGACGCCTGCTGATCCTCACGCAGGTCCCCACCGTGTTCCGCGGTTTCGAGAGCGGCACGCCCGACCCGATCGCGGAGCTGCGTGCGGGCCGGGACGAAGCGATCCTGGACGACCTTCCGGCGGGAAGCATGCGGCCGAAGGTCGAGGCCGCCTTCGCCTTCGTCCGCGAGACCGGCGGCGAGGCGACCATCACGAGCGCGGAGGCGCTCGGACGAGGCGAAGCCGGGACGCGGGTCCTCCCGCCGTAGAGACCGCCGACGGCCCGTACGCGGCCGCTCATGCCCAGCCTCAACACCGACGATCCCTGGTCCGTTATGAAAGCCGGGACGAAAGGTCCCGGCTTTCGACTCCGCGAGCAGCGCCACGGAAGGTGCAGGGCGGGCGGAGCCCGCCCAGGCACCTGCGGTGGTTAGGTCGTCTTCCCTTCGATGGTCTTCTGCGTCGACGTGCCGACCTGGATCCGCTTCGGCTTCTGCTCCTCCGGCTTCGGGACGCGGACCTCGAGGACGCCGTCCCTGTAGTCGGCGTTGATCTGGTCCTCGTTCACGCCCGTCGGCAGCGTGACGCTGCGCGAGAACGTGCCGAACCGGCGCTCGTAGCGGTAGAAGCGGTCACCGCTCTGCTCCTGCGTGCGCTCCCGCTGACCGCTGACGGTCAGGACGTTGTCGTCGAGCTCGACCGAGATCTGGTCCTCCGGAATCCCCGGGAGGTCGAACGAGAGGACGAGCTCGTTCTCGCTCTCCCATACGTCGACGGCGGGAAACCACGTCGAAGACTGGCCGTTCCCACCAGGCGTTGGACCCCCGATCTGGTTCATCCACCGGCCCATCTCGTTCTGAAGGGCGGCGAGCTCACGGAATGGCTCCCAACGAACAAGTGCCATCGCAACCCTCCTTCTGTCGCTTTCATGATCTTATTGCCCGCTCAGAATAAAACCTAAGCCTCAGTCTGTCAAGTCATTGGAAACACTAGGATCTGCGCGTGGTTTTGATTCCCGTCCCCGCTCAGCTGAAGGGCCGTGACTTCCTGCGCGTGAGCGACTGGGAGCGTGACGAGCTCCTCCAGGTCCTCGATCTCGCCGACCGACTGAAAGCGCGCCAGCGCGAGCGCGTCGAACACCGGGTGCTTCCGGGGCGAACGCTCGGGATGATCTTCCAGAAGCCGTCAACCCGCACGCGCGTCAGCTTCGAGGTCGGGATCGCACAGCTCGGCGGCACCGGCCTCTACCTCGCGGCCGGCGACCTCCAGCTCGGGCGCGGCGAGACGATCCGGGACACGGCGGTCGTCCTGTCCCGCTACCTCGACGCGATCATGATCAGGACGTACAAGCAGTCCGACGTCGACGAGCTCGCCGAGCACGCCGACGTGCCGGTCATCAACGGGCTGACCGACGAGTTCCACCCGTGCCAGGCGCTCGCTGACGTG
>JALZEM010000195.1 GCA_030862005.1 Actinomycetota bacterium
GTTCCCGGCCGCAGGAGGAAGAGGAGCGCGAGGACGCCGGCGAGCGCGAGCGCTCCCGCGGCCAGCGGCCGGTCACCCGGGATCAGCGTCGCCGGCCATCCGAGCGCCACCAGGAGCACCGCCGCCGCGGCGACCGGCCGTCGGGCCGCGATCAACACGCCGCCGGCGGCCGTGAAACCGAAGATCGCGAGGAGAACGAGGCCGTGCATGAGCGGAAAGTCCGCCGGGTTGAAAGGGAGCGTCGTGTCGTAGTAGTCGAGGAACCCCTCGCGGATCGCGCTGACGAGCGGGCCCGCGAAGTCGCGGTCAGGGTCGAGCGCGCGCGCGTCCCCGAGCGGAACGTTCATCGCGCCGCTCGCGGCGAACAGGGACGAGATGGCGAGCACGACGCCGGTGGTCACGCGCCCACGGCGCCGTTCGACCGCGAGCGCCGGTAGGAGCGCAAGGACCAGGACGGTGAGGACCTCCGCACCGGAGGTTCCCGCGGTTTCGAGGCGGACCCAGGCAGCCGTGACCAGGACGGAGACGAGGCCGAATGCGACGAGCGTCCTAGCCAACCGCGACCTCCGCTCCCACGTCGGCGAGCCTCGCGCGCAGATCGTCGCCATTCCGGAGGACCGCGACGGGGATACCCGCTCGCTCGAGCCGGATGAGCTGCGCCGTAGCTTCGACCGGGCGAGCCGCGCCGCGCCGCGCGAAGCTCGTGGGATCGACGTACACGAGAGCGGCCGCGTGGTGGCCGAGCGCGCGCTGGAGCAGGCGCTCGACGAGCCTCGGCGAGAGCGCCGCGGTGACGACGGTCAGCTCGAGCGCACGCATGGCCGGTCCCGCCTCGTCCGAGAGCATCGTCGCTGCTCCCGTGACGCCGTCCGGCTCTACGGCTGCGAGGAGCTCGAGCGCACGCTTCCAGTCACCGTCGAAGGAATGGACGCGCTGATAGGCCCGATCGCGCGTGTTCACCACGAGCGAGGCCCGGCGCCCGCGGCGCGCGTGGGCCTTCAAGATCGAGCCCGTGGCCCGCACCTGGACCTCGAACGTCGAATCGGGCGGCTCCCCCACGACGGCGCTCGCCTCGGCGTCGAGAAACACGGCGGTCTCGTCACGCGGCGCATCCTCGAGCTCCTTCACCATGAGCTCGCCCCTCCTGGCGGTCGAAGGCCAGTGCACCCGTCGAAGCGACTCCCCAGGCTCGTACTCGCGGACGCTATGGAGCTCGAAGCCGGTCATCCGGCGGAGCAGGAAGCGGCGTCCACCCGGTGTTCGGCCCCCGGACTCGGAAAAGAGACGGTCGATGTCGACGAGCCTCGGATAGACGAGGAGCGACTCCGCGCGCGACAGCGGAACGTCGACGCGTTCGAGCGAGAAGGGATCTTCGATGACGACTTCGGAGGACTCGATCGGATACCGCCCGCGCGGGACGCCGTACAGCACGTACGTCCCCTGCAGATGGCCACCCCTGCCGCGCACCGTCGTCTCCTGCTCCCCGAGGCGCGCAACTCGCTCGCGGATGACGAGGCTCGTGGCTGGCAGCGTCCCGTCCACGTCAAGCTCGAGAGTGACGGGCACGTCGTCGCCGGCGAGGTGCTCGCCGCGCCACAGCGAGCGCCGGAGCGTCATCGGCTTCCGCAGCAGGCGGACCCAGAGCGCAGCGGCAGCGACGGCGAAGACGAGGCCGAGCGCGATCGGATAGAGCGCCTTTGACCCGAACGCCCACGCGGCCAGGTACGTGAGGCCTCCGAGCGCGAGCAGCGCGCGGCCGCGGTCAGTCAGCACAACGACGCGGAGACAGGATCCGGCGAGCCACGTCCCGCCCCTAGACAGGCACCGGCGTGCGCTCGACGACGTCGCGGACGAGGTCCTGGTCCGACAGGCCCGCCGAACGCGCCTCCGGCGCGAGAATCAGGCGGTGCGCGAGGACGGCCGGCGCGACGCCCTTGACGTCGTCGGGGACGATGTAGTCGCGGCCGACGACGAGCGCTCGCGCTTTCGCAACCCGGAGCAGGTTGATCCCCGCACGCGGGCTCGCCCCGAGATGGAGGCGGCTGTCACCTCGCGTCTGCCGAAGGAGGGCGACGACGTAGCGCTGGATGCTGTCCTCGACGTAAACGCGGCGTGTGTCCGCGATCGCGGCGAGCACCTCCTGCGCGTCGGCGACGGGCGTAAGCGAGTCGAGCGGAGTCGCAGTTGTCTGCTCGCCCAGCATCTGCGCTTCGGCCGCGAGCGGCGGGTACCCGATCGCGATCCGCATCGTGAATCGGTCGAGCTGCGCCTCGGGTAGCGGGTACGTCCCTTCGTACTCGATCGGGTTCTGCGTCGCCATGACCATGAACGGCGGCGCGAGCTGGTACGACACGCCGTCAACCGTGACCTGGCCTTCCTGCATGCATTCCAGCAGGGCGGCCTGCGTCTTCGGGGAGGTTCGGTTGATCTCGTCGACGAGGAGGACGTTCGCGAAGACCGGGCCCGGCCGGAACTCGAACTCGTGCGAGCGCTGGTTGAAGACGTTGACGCCGGTCACGTCAGAGGGCAAGAGGTCCGGCGTGAACTGCATGCGCGAGAACGAGAGGTCGACGGATCGAGCGAGCGCCTTGGCCAGCGTCGTCTTCCCGACCCCCGGGAGGTCCTCGATGATCAGGTGCCCTTCGCTGAAGAGGCAGAGAACGGCGAGCTCGAGCGTCTCGTCCGGAGCATGCATGACGCGGCGAAGGTTCGCGATCACGCGCCGGGCGAGTTCGTCGGAGCGAGTCGTTCGTAGCGGCTGCTCGACGCCTGCGAGCGTCTCGTCCATGCTCA
>JALZEM010000224.1 GCA_030862005.1 Actinomycetota bacterium
AGCGCGGCTGCCAATGGATCCGCGGACGCGTGACTTCGCGCTGGTGAACGGCGAGCACTACGCGAAGACCCCGCTCGACGAGGCGTGGATCCTCGAACGCTTTCCGCCGAGCCTCGCCGCCGCCGCGGCGTAGGCGGCCGCCATGGCGCCGCAACGATTCGAGACGGTCCTACGCCCGACGGGAAAGACGGTGACCGTGATCGACATCCCGTTCGACGTTCCCGCGACGTTCGGTGCACGGCGCGTTCCGGTTCGGGGCACCGTGAACGGCGTCGAGTTCAGAACGACGCTCATGCCGATGCACGGGGAGTACTGCATGATCGTGAACCGTCACCTCCGTGCACGCGCCGGCATCGCGGCCGGCGAAACGATCCGAGTCGAGCTGGAGCGCGACGATGAGCCGCGCAGTCTGGATCCGCCGGACGATCTTCGCGAAGCACTCGCGCGCGACCCGGAAGCATGGCGATTCTTCGACGGGCTCTCGTACACGCACCGCAAGGAGTACGTCGAGTGGATCGACGAGGCCAAGCGAGACGAAACGCGCCGCCGCCGAATCGACCAGGCGGTCGCGATGCTCCGCGACGCGAAGAAGCAGCGGTAACTACTCGGGCGTCACGTAGGCGGCGGTGATTCCGCCGTCGACGACGAATGTGGCGCCGTTGACGTACGAGGACTCATCGCTTGCGAGGAAGAGCGCGCCGTAGGCGATTTCGCGCGCTTGGGCGAGCCGCCCCATCGGCAGATGAACTCGCCGCCGCTCGTAGGCCGCCGGGTCGTTGGAGAAGAGCCGCATGAGGAGCGGCGTCTCGACGGGGCCGGGGCAAAGCGCGTTTACGCGAATCCCGTCGCGCGCGAACTGGACGGCCAGCTCACGGCTGAGTGAGAGGACCGCACCCTTCGAGGCTGTGTACGAGATCTGCGAGGTGGCCGCGCCCATCAGCGCGACGAAGGAGGCGACGTTGATCACCGAACCCCCACCGCGTTCAAGGAGATGCGGAAGCCCGTACTTGCAGCAAAGAAAAACGCCCTTCGTGTTCACGTCCTGGACGCGTTGCCAGGCCTCCGGCTTCGTCTCGAGGATGGACGCATCGTCGTCGGGCATGATCCCCGCGTTGTTGTAGAGGACGTCGATGCCGCCGTATCGGTCGGCGGTCGCGCGGTACATGGCCTCGACGCTTTCGGGGTCACCCACGTCGACCTTCGTGAAGAAGCCCTCGCGGCATTCCGACGCGGTACGCTCGCCGGCGTCCTCGCTGACGTCGCCGACGCAGACGCTGGCGCCTTCCGCCGAGAAGAGGAGCGCGGCCTCACGCCCGATGCCGCTCGCGGCGCCCGTGATCACGACGACCTTGTTCTCGAGGCGCCCCACGCGCCGCGAGCCTAACCGAGCGCGAGCCGTCCCATGAGGCGGTCGAGGCGCTGCCAGCGGACATCGACCTGCGGCTCGGTCGTCCCGCCGAACCAGGCGAGGACGACGTTCGTGCCGTACTTCGAGTACGCGACGTAGTCGTTGCTCTGCGTATCGAGCTCCCAATAGATGCCGCGTGCGTCGGGCTGGAGCGGCTTCCCGGTGGCCTTGTCGCTCAGGAGGGAGTCCACCGCCTCATCGTTTCCCGGCTCGACGACGTAGATCGTGAAGACGCCGTAGCGGCGGAGAAGACGCTCGGAGACGTTCAGGCCGAGGCCCAGCTGCTCCCACGCGGCGTCCGCACCGGCGGCCTTGCGAAGCCGGGGGCTGCCGGGCTCCGTCTTGAACTGCTGGACTACCTCGGCTGCGCTGTAGTGCCGCGGCTGCTCCTCGGGCTCGGACGTCGCGCCGCAGCCGGCGGCGGCAGCGACCGCGGCGAAGGCAGTCGCGACAAAGACCATCCGTCTCACGGCCTTCTCAGGATACGCAGCCGTTCCGCCAATGCCTCGATCCGCCCCTCAACCTCGGTGCGAGAACCGGCGCGCGCCGCGTTCAGATTCGCGCCATATCGCGCCACACACGAGCGGTTCTCGTCGTTACGCTGACCGCGAGGGGGTACCTACGGGGGGTCCCCCGGGGGTACAGCTACACGCGAGGCTCCTCGACGGCGATCGCCTCGCGAGACGCCGTCCCTTGCTCCGCGCGGTACCGCCCGGCCTCCTCGACGAGCGCCTTGAAAAGCGCGAAGTCCTCCCCCTGCTCGGGGTGCCAGAGGACGCCCAGCGCGAACCGACTCGAGGGATCCTCGATCCCCTCGATCGTGCCGTCCTCGGCCCACGCGGTCTCCACGAGCCCCTCGCCCAGAC
>JALZEM010000291.1 GCA_030862005.1 Actinomycetota bacterium
GGTAGAAGATCTGATCCTCCCCGATCTTCGACGTCGACGCCTCGTGCTCGACGATCGCGGTGTTGTTGCCGACCTCGATGTACGGGAACGTGTGCGCGCCGCAGCGGTTGCCGACGAGCATCGAATCACACTGCGTGTAGTTGCGCGAGCCCGCTGCCTTCGGCAGCACGCGGACGAGACCGCGGTAACTGTTGTTGCCGTGGCCGGCCGAGATGCCCTTGGAGACGATCGTCGACTTCGTGTTCCGGCCCATGTGGATCATCTTCGTGCCGGTGTCGGCCTGCTGGTAATTGTTCACCACGGCGACCGAATAGAATTCGCCGACCGAGTTGTCGCCCTGGAGAATGACGCTCGGGTACTTCCAGGTGATCGCCGAGCCGGTCTCGACCTGGGTCCACGAGATCTTGCTGTTCTCGCCGGCGCACTTGCCGCGCTTCGTCACGAAGTTGTAGATGCCGCCGACACCCTCGGCGTCGCCGGCGTACCAGTTTTGCACCGTCGAGTACTTGACCGTCCCGTTCTTGAGTGACACGAGCTCGACGACCGCGGCGTGGAGCTGGTTGGTCGAGCGCTTGGGGGCGGTGCACCCCTCGAGATAGCTCACGTACGCCCCCTCGTCGGCCACTATCAGCGTGCGCTCGAACTGCCCTGTGCCTTCGGCATTGATACGGAAGTACGTCGAAAGCTCCATCGGGCAGCGCACGCCCTTCGGCACGTACACGAACGAGCCGTCGGAGAAGACCGCCGCATTGAGCGCGGCGAAGAAGTTGTCGCTGTACGGCACTACGCTGCCGAGGTACTTGCGCACGAGGTCCGGGTGCTCACGCACGGCTTCGCCGAACGAGCAGAAGACAATGCCGAGCTTCGCGAGCTCGTCACGCATCGTCGTGCCGACGGAGACGGAGTCGAAGATGGCGTCGACGGCCACGCCGGCGAGCATCTTCTGCTCCTGGAGGGGAATGCCGAGCTTCGCGTAGGTCCGCAGCAGCTCCGGGTCGACCTCGTCGAGGCTCTGGAGCGGCTTCACCGACTTCGGCGCCGAATAGTAGCTCTGCCCCTGGTAATCGATGGGCTCGTAGTGGCCGTTCAGCCAATGCGGCTCCTTCATCGTCTGCCAGCGCCGGAACGCCTTGAGCCGCCACTCGAGCAGCCACTGGGGCTCCTGTTTGCGGGCGGAGATGGCGCGCACGGTCTGCTCGTCGAGGCCGGGCGGAAGCGTATCCGACTCGACCTCGGTGACGAACCCGTACTGGTAGTCGCGAGTGACCAGCGACTCGATGGGCGACTCGATCGGCGAGGTCATCCCTAGATATCCCTCCTGAGAACGGCTGCGGACTGCGGGCTGCGGACTAACCGCCGCCCGGGCTATCCATGTCGCGCCGCGCGGAGCAGGCAGCGCCACTCGTGCTGTCCCGGGGGTCTGAGTCCGCAGCCCGCAGTCCGCAGTCGGTCGGCGCCGCGATGCGGACAAATTTAGTCGGGATTCGGCCCGATTTCGAGTGTTAGAATGCCCGCTTTCGCCGTTTCCGGGTCAACCGGCGGCGCGAAAGAGCGCCGCTAGGGCGAGGAGCAGGAGGGCGCCGCCCACGACCATGGCTGGTAGCCCGAGTCTCCGCCGGACGGCCACGGTCCGCCATCGTCGCAGTGACATGCGGTCCCGGACCAAAGTCGGCCGCTCGGCGGCGTCGCCCGCCTCGCCGGCGGTCCTCGGGATAATAGTAACCCCTTCTGGCGGGGTTGCTCGGGTATATCGGAGCGTCGTATACGCGATCTCGATCTCGTCGCCATCCTCGAGCAGAAGCGGGGACCCGACGCGGCGGCCGTTGATCCTCGTCCCCGACGACCCCACCGAGTGCAGGGCGAACCCCCCCGCCTCCCGGCGCACCTGCGCGTGGAATCGCGAGGCGGTCGGGTCCTTGAGCCGGATGACGTTGGCGGAGGCGCGGCCAATGTTGGTCGAGAGCCGGTCCAAAGGATAGGCGACGTTGTCCCGGATATCGATCAGGTGAGCCTTGGGCGGCCGGCTATTCCCACTTTCCGGAGTTACCGCATTGAGCTCAGGCTCGTGCCGCCATATGTGGAAGTGCACGGAGCCTGCGCTGATGGTGTCGCCATCATCGAGACGGCATTCCTCGGCGCCCATCTGCCGGCCGTTGAGCGCGACGACCGTGTCGGGCGACCAGGTGCGGATGAAGGCGTCGTCGCCGTCGATTCGCAGGACGAAGTGCCGCGGCAGGAGGTCGGCATCGCCGACGTGCAGCCCTGCGCTCGGGGCCCCACCCACGACGGTTTCCCCATCGGCCAGCCTCCGCAGGCGGCCGCCGTACTCCAGCCAGGCCATCTAGCCCGCTCCCCCCAGCTCCGCCATTGCCTGTCGCAGCAGGGACGCCGCCAGCTCCACCTTGTACCCGTTCTTCGAGAGCGGCTCGGCGTCGATCAGCGCGCGGTCGGCCAGCGTCTCGACCGCGTCGGCGTCGAGCCCACCGGTTGAAACATCTTCTTCGACTGAAGAGGTCACGCGCCACGGGCGCGGGGCGACTCCGCCCAGCACGAGACGCACCTCGCCGTCCCGCCGCTTCACCGCGGCCAGACTGACGAGCGCAAAATCCCACGCGCCCCGCTGCATGAGCTTGTGATAGCGCTGCACACCCCTGGCCGCCTCCGGCGGCAGCACAATCGCCGTCACGAACTCGTCGGACTGGAGCACCGTCTCGTGGTCGATGCGCTGGCGCGGCAGCGCGTAGAGGTGAGCCATGTCCACCCAGCGCGCGCCGCCCGGACCGGTGACCTCGACCCGCGCCTCGAGGGCCGTCAGCGCGAC
>JALZEM010000180.1 GCA_030862005.1 Actinomycetota bacterium
GAGCTCCGCGATCGCGGCGAAGCCCTCCTCCTCGAGCAGCCCGCGCGGAACGTCGAGCTCCGCTTCGACGTACGCCTCCTCCGCCCCGGGGCCGACGTAGCTCGCGTCGCCGCGCGCGCCCAGGAGAAGGCCGATTGCCTGCGCGAGGATCGTCTTTCCCGCGCCGGTCTCGCCCGTCACGGCGTTCAAGCCGGGCCCGAACGCGAGCTCCGCCTCACGGATCAGCACGAAGTTCTCGATCCGGAGTGAGCGCAGCATTACGGGAAGACCTCGTGGTAACGGGCGAAGAACGTCACCTCCGGGAGAAGCGCGAGCAGGCTTCGCTCCTCCCCCAGACCGACCTCCATCTGCTCACTGGTCGCGAGCTCGCACACGGGGTGCCCGTCCGCGAGGACGGAGACGGGGACGTCGGGAGTCCGGTTCGTCACGCGGAGAGCGAGTCCGCGCGGGATGACGAGGGGACGCGCGTGCAGCGAATGTGGTGCGACGAACGTGATCGCCATCGCCTCGATGCCCCACATGAGGACAGGCCCGCCGTTCGAGAGGTTGTATGCGGTCGACCCGGAGGGGGTCGAGCAGATCATCCCGTCGCACGGTTGCGTACCCAGATCCTCGCCGCCGATCTCCCACCCGAGCTGGACCATGCGGCCGAGGCGGCTGCTCGTGGCGACCGCGTCGTTGATCGCCGGGTGGATCTCGCCCTTGAGGTCGATCCGAAGCGTGCAGAGCTCGACGACGCGATAGTCGCCCGAAAAAACGCGCCGGATTCCGTGCTCGAGGTCCTCGCCATCGATGCTCGTCAGGAAGCCGACACGGCCGAAGTTGACGCCGAGCACCGGAACGCGTGTGCCGAGGTACGTCCGGAGACCGCGGAGCATCGTGCCGTCGCCGCCGAGCACGACGACGAGGTCCGCATCCTCCTCGTCCCCGTCCACGAGCCCAACACGAGCCGCGCGCGCCGCCCGCTCGAGCCGCTCGACGGCATCGCCGATCGTGTCCGGCTTGCCGTGCGTGACGACCGCGGCTCGGCGGATCGCCTCAGCCGAGCGCGGCTTCGATCCAAGCATCGGAAGTCGGTTGCGAGCCCGCCGGCTCGGCGCCGAAATAGACGAAGAACTCACGGTTTCCCTTCGGGCCTCGAAGTCCAGAGTCGGAGACGCCGTAAACGTTGGCCTCGAGGTCGCCGAGCGCAGCGACCACGTCCGACAACACACGCCGGTGTACCTCCGGGTCACGAACGACTCCTCCCCTGCCGACGAGCGGGCGACCCGCTTCGAACTGCGGCTTCACGAGAACGAGCGCCCGCCACCGGGACTCCGCGCAGGCGAGAGCGGGCGGAAGCGCCTTCGCGAGACCGATGAACGAGACGTCGCAGACGATGAAGTTCGGCGCGAAAGGAAGCTCTTCGCAGGAAAGGTCACGCACGTTCTTCCGCTCGATCACCGTGACGCGCGGATCGTCGCGTAGCCGCGGATGGAGCTGTCCATAGCCGACGTCGAGCGCACAGACGCGCGCGGCACCGGCCTGCAAGAGGCAATCGGTGAATCCTCCCGTCGAGGCGCCGACGTCGAGACAGTCCCCGCCCTTCACCTCGATCGCGAACGTGGCAAGCGCGTGGGCGAGCTTCTCACCGCCGCGGGAGACGAAGCGCGGCCCGGCCAGAAGCTCGAGCTCCCTCGACTCGTCGATCTGCTCCCCCGCCTTCGTGTGGCCCTTCACACGTCCGGCGAGGACGAGAGCCTGCGCCTGGGCGCGGCTCTCCGCAAGGCCGCGTTCGACCAGCAGGACGTCAACGCGCTTCTTCACGCGGAGCTAGCTTAGTCACCCGCCAGGGCGTCCCCGCCGCCCGCATCGAGCTGCGCGCCGTTTCGGCGCACTTCCGCGACTGCGTCGTCGTTACGCTCGAGCCCGTGCGCGTGCTGATCTGGTGGGCGACGAATGTCGCCGCGCTCTTCGTAGCGTCGGCGCTCGTCCCTGGGATCGACTACGGCGACGACGTGTGGATCCTCCTGCTTGCGGGGTTCGTCTTCGGCGTCGTCAACCTCGTCGTTCGGCCGATCGTCATCCTGCTCGCCCTGCCGGCGATCGTGCTGACGCTCGGCATCGCGCTTCTCCTCGTGAACGCTCTCATGCTCTATCTCACCGACCTGATCGTCGGCCGGTTCGAAGCCGGCGGCTTCTGGTCGGCGCTCGGCGGTGCGGTCGTCGTCTGGCTCGTGAACCTCGTCCTCCACGCCGTCGTCGACCGTGACCGACGGTGGAGGGGCATCAGGCGCAAGCGCCCGGCCTCCTAGACGCGGCGATCCCGGACGGCCGCGACGAGCGCCGCGAGGACGGACGTGTCCGCGGGCAGCGCGTCGAGCTTCGCCTCGACGCGCGTGCGCGCCTTGTCCGCGAGCGCGCGGGAGCGCTCGAGACCGTAGACGGAGACGTACGTCGCCTTCCCCGCCGCCGCATCCTTTCCCGGCGTCTTTCCGAGCTCGACGACGGTTCCGGTTGCGTCGAGGATGTCGTCGACGATCTGAAAGAGCAGGCCGAGCTCGTCGGCGAACGTCCGCCACGGGTCCCGCTCGCGTTCGGGCAGCGCTGCGACCGCGAGGGCGACCTCGATCGACGCGGCGAGCAAGCGGCCCGTCTTCAACCGGTGCAGCTCCGCGAGCCCACGGCCGTCGAGCTCGCCGTCGGTCGTCACGTCCACGTATTGGCCGCCGATCATCCCGAGCGTCGCCCCGGCGAGGATGCGGCCGACCTCGGGCGTGGGATACGCGAGCGCAAGACGGAACGCCTCCGTCAGGAGCGCGTCGCCGGCGAGGATCGCGACGCCCTCACCGAACCGAACGTGCGCGCTCGGGCGTCCACGGCGTAGGTCGTCGTCGTCGAGCGCGGGAAGGTCGTCGTGCACGAGGCTGAAGGTGTGGACGAGCTCGAGCGAGCACGCCGCGGGCAGGAGCTCGTCGGGTTCG
>JALZEM010000312.1 GCA_030862005.1 Actinomycetota bacterium
GACCGCGAGACGAAGGAGCCGGACGCCGCGCTCGCGACGGCCGTCGTCGAAGCCGCGGCGGAACGAGGGCTCCTCCTCCTCAAGGCGGGCGTCTTCGGAAACTGCATCCGGGTTCTCGTTCCGCTCGTCATCACAGACGAGCAATTGGAGGAGGCGCTGGAGGTGTGGGAGGAGGCGCTCGCGACGGGGACGGGCGACTAGTCGTCCTCGCCTTCGCCCTCGCCGCACGCCTTTAGCTGCTCCTCGACGCGCTTCTTCTCCACCTCGATCTCCTGCTCGCGTGTCTTTCGGTCTTCCTCGTCCTCGACGGTCTCCTTCAGCGCCTCCTTCTCCTCGTCGAGCCGCTTCTTTTCCGCTTCGAGATCGTCGCAGGAGGTGGCAGCCTCCTCCTCTGGCTCCTCGGGCGGGGGCTCCTCCTCCGGCTCCTCGGGCGGGGGCGCCTCCTCGCAGTTGACCTCGTTGACGAGCCGCTCCACCGGAGGCTGAATCTCCACCCGGAGCCGCTCGGGGACGTCGCCATCGGCGATCGCACGACGGAGGGCGTCGTTCAGCCGGTCGGCTGCGTGTGCGGCGGCGCACGTGTCGCCGGCCTCGAGTTGCCGCGCGACAGTGGCGGCGCGCGCGGCAAGGTCCTCGCCGACCGCGGCGGGAAGCACGGGTTCGTCGCCGCGGTCCGACTCGCGACCGCCGCCGCAGCCGGCGAGCGCGAGGCCCACCGCCACCGCGGTGATCGCGAGCGCTCTCATCGCATGATTAGTACCCCATCTGAAGCGTGAGGCGGATCCCACCGGCAGACTTGCCGCCATGCAGGTAGGCGATCTCGTCGCGGGCCGCTACGAGCTCGAGGAGCTCCTCGGCAGCGGCGGCATGTCGAACGTCTACCGCGCGCACGACCGCGTGCTCGAGCGGCGCGTCGCCCTCAAGGTCCTTCACGACCGGTATTCCGGCGATCCCGAGTACGTCGAACGGTTCCGCCGGGAGGCGCAGGCGATCGCCAGCCTCTCGCACCCCAACATCGTCACCATCATCGACCGCGGCGAGTTCGAGGGCTGTCAGTTCATCGTCTTCGAGCACATCCGCGGCGAGACGCTCAAGGACATCGTCGCGGACGAGGCACCGCTTCCGGTCGAGCAGGCGCTTGCACTCGTCCACCAAGCCGCTCGCGGGCTCGCGTACGCACACGGGAGCGGGATCGTGCACCGCGACGTCAAGCCCCAGAACGTGTTGATCGATCAGGAGGGGATCGCGAAGGTCACCGACTTCGGGATCGCCCGTTCCGCCGATCGCGACGAGATGACGATCCCCGGGACGGTCATGGGGACGAGCGACTACATCTCGCCCGAACAGGCGAGCGGCGAACGTGTCGACGAACGCTCCGACCAGTACTCGCTCGGCGTCCTCCTGTACGAGCTTCTGACCGGCGACGTCCCGTATCCCGGAGACAGCATGGTGACGGTCGCCTTCCGCCATCTTCACGATCCAGTTCCGAGCGTGCGGGAGAAACGTCCCGAGGTCTCACCGCGGGTCGACGCGGTCATCCGTCGAGCGATGGCAAAGCGTCCTGAGGACCGCTTCCCGTCGACGGACGCGCTGATCGCGGCTCTCGAGGTCTGCATGTCCGAGGAGACGACGGCCGGCGCAGCGGGGGACGGCGACACGCAGATTCTCGGGCCGGTCGAGCCCGCACGGAGCCCACGTCGGGCCGACCGCGTCCGCCGAGAGCGGGGTGCGCGCCCGCGCGGCGGCGGCTGGCGGCTCCCGGTGGCTCTCGTCGTCCTTCTTCTCGGTGCGATCGCGGTCGCGATCGTCGCTTCGGACGGTCTTGTCGGCGGGGATGGAACGAGGTCTGCGTCCGAGACCGTACGGCTGCGCGCCGTGAGCGACTACGATCCCGAGGGCGGAGACGGCGAGCATCCCGAGCTCCTGCGTGATGCGACCGACGGCGACCGCGACACGTACTGGCGCACCGAGACATACGACGACTTCGAGAAGTCCGGAGTCGGCATCGTCCTCGACGCGGGGAGGCGGGTCGAGCTCGCGGCGCTCACCATCACGTCGGACACGCCCGGCTTCGATGCGGTGATTCAGGCGAGCGATCGACGCGGCGGCGGGTTTTCCGAGGTCTCGGAGGAGCAGGCGATCGAGAACGAACGGACGCGGCTCGACCTCGACACGGGCGGGACCGCGTACCGCTACTACCTGATCTGGATCACGGACCTCGACGAGGTCGTGCACGTCAACGAAGTGCGCGGGCGATAGGGCCGCCGGCACGGAACCCCTCTGCGGCGTGTACAGAGCCCGGGCGGACCCGCCGTGCGCTAGTAGCGCAGACCGTTGCGGCGGTCGCGGCGCTCGACGGCGAGCTCGACGAGGCGGTCGAGGAGCTCCGGATACGGAATGCCCGACGCTTCGAAGAGCTTCGCGTACACGCTCGTCGCGGTGAAGCCGGGGATCGTGTTCAGCTCGTTCACGATCACTTCGCCGTCCTCGCGGACGAAGAAGTCGACCCGCGCCATCCCCTCGCAGTCGGCCGCGACGAAGGAAGCGACCGAGAGCTCCTGGACGCGCGCGATCCCGTCGTCCGAGATGCGCGCGGGGACGACAAGCTCCATGCCGCCGTCGTCGTACTTCGACGAGTAGTCGTACCAGTCGCTCGCAAGGGGCACGATCTCCCCCGGAAGCGACGCGATCGGCTCCTCGTTCCCGAGCACGCTGCACTCGACCTCGACGCCGTCGAGGAACTCCTCGAGCAGGATCTTCTCGTCGTGCTCGAACGCGAGCGCAACCGCCGCGTCGAGAT
>JALZEM010000023.1 GCA_030862005.1 Actinomycetota bacterium
GAAATGAGAGAGCCGTTCGTGCTCCTCGTCGCCCCACCGCCGCTCGGCCCATTCGCCGACGAATACGCGGCGGCGTCGCTGGCTGAGGGGGTCGAGAAGTCGCGGCAACTCGGGCGGCTCTACGGGCTCGCGTCGAGCTACCTCGGCGCGGAGTGCGATGTCCTGGACGCCGGCGACGCGACCGCTTTCAGCGAGAGGGATGGGATCCACCTCGACGTCGACGGGCACGAGCGGCTCGGTGTCGCCGTCGGCGAGCGGCTACGAGCGCGGTTGAATCGAACCTAGCGGACGTCCGAGGCGGCCCGCTCGCCGGCGCGCAGAACGGGCAAGACCTCGTTCGCAAACAGTTCCATCGAGCGCATGACCTTCGCGTGCGGAAGATTGCCGAACGCAAAGAGGAGGCAGATCTGCCGCAATCCGAGGCCGTCGACCTGCGCCAGCAACTGGTCGCGCACCGTCGCGGGCGAGCCGCAAAGGACGACGCCGGCGTTCATGATGTCCGCGAACGTCTCCGGTGCCTCCATGAAGCCGCGGAACTGCTCGCGGTGAAACGCGTAGCTGTCCGGGAGCATGTCGGGGTCCGGCGGCAGCGCCGCGTCGGCGAAGAGGAACATCATGTGCGAAAGCGCGGGGTCGCAGTCCGCGATCGCCTCATCATCGCTCGGCGCGACGTACACGTTGCGGAAGAGCATGAAGTTGGCCGCGCCGAGCTCGTGCTCCGACCGTGAGCCCGCGTCGAGGTAGTGCTCGAGCTTCTCGCCGACGAGCTCCGTCGGGAGGAAGATCGTCGACATGCCGAAGCCCTGCGAGGCGACCCACTCGATCGTCTCGGGGCTCTCGGCCGCCGCCCAGATCGGCGGATGCGGTTCCTGGAGCGGACGCGGGTAGATCGCGGCGCGGCCGAGCGAATAGAAGTCGCCGTGGTGTTCGAACTCGACGCCCGTCCAGGCCTTCCGAATGAGCTCCATCCCCTCCTGGAAGCGCGGCCGCAGCTCGTCGAACTCCATCCCGAATTTCCGCACTTCCTGGAAATCGATCCCGCGGCCGACGCCAACCTCGAGACGCCCGCTTGACAAGACGTCTAGCATCGCCGCCTCCTCCGCGAGACGAAGCGGCTGGTGGAACGGGATGACGTTGATCATCGCGCCGATCCGAACCCGCTCCGTGCGCGCCGCGAGCGCGCCCAGCATCACGTTCGGCGAGGGAAGGAGGTTATATGCGGTGAAGTGGTGCTCGGCGAGGAAGATCCCGTCGAAGCCGAGCCGCTCCGCCGCGAGCCACTCCTCGAAGTGCTCGTCGTAGACGCTCCGGGCAAGCGCGCGGTCGTACGCGGCAGGGTCGTTGTCGTATGGGTAGTGGCAGAGGTCGAAGATCGACACACCGATCCGATCGAGCCGAGCGAGTGCCGTCGACATGAATCCCTCCGGGCTTGCGGCGAGAGTCGCGTGAACCGCAGCAGTATCGCGCGACTCCGACGCGTGCGCGACGGCCACATTCGGGCGAAGCGCCGGGGTCGTCGTCATTACGACCGCCTCAACGATTCGTGGCGCGAACCGCGGCGCGCATCTAGCAGGGTGGCGAGGAAGAGCCTGCAAACGGGCAGTTCGCGATGAGGCTTCCTAAACCGCGTGCGCAAGTTCGTTTCTTGCCGGGGCAGTGCCCGTGAGTACGGGTGAAACTCATCTGAGCGCCCTTCGCGCTTCGACGATTCAAAACAGCGTCTCCGCCGAACACCGCTCAGACCGGGAACTCCGGCCGTCGGCAGTCGTCCCTAGCCGTACTCGAGTTCGGTGAGACCACGCAGGTCTACGCACGTGAACTCGCGGACCGTGACGAACACCATCAGGACGCTGCGACAACGCCGGCAGCGAACGACCGTGCCCGGCGCGCGGACGTAGACCGTGAACTCGCCCACCAGCCCGCGCGCGCCACACGTTGCGCAGACGCCGCTAGCTGTTGTCATCTCGGCGCCGAACACATCGAGCAGCAGGCCGGCGATCGCGTTTCCGTCGACTGCTTCCATCATCCGCCTCCAGTCGCTCCGAACCGCTCCGTCTTCACCCGCTCCGGCCTGTAGCCGAGCTCGATGAGTCCGCTCGCGACGGCCTCGACGAAGCTCGTCGGGCCGCACACGAAGGCGAGCGGATCGTGCTCGGCGGGCCATGCGACCTCGGCGAGGAGCGTGGCGTCGACACGGCGGGCGAACCCCGGCCAGCCCTGCGGCTGCCTGCGGGTCAGCGTGTGGATGACCTCGACGCCTTCGCCGGGCTGGTCGAGCTCGCCGCGGTAGATCACATCCTCGAGCGATCGAGACGAGTACAGGAGGCGAACGGGGACATCGCTCCCGGTGTTCCGGCGATGGCGAAGGATCGACCGGAGCGGGACGATCCCGGAGCCGCCGGCGACGAGAAGCAACGGGCCTCGGTCCTCCAGGCCCCACGCGAAGTAGCCGCCGATCGGCCCGCGCAGCTCGAGCCCGTCACCCGGTCGCAGCTCCTCGGTCAGGTACGGCGAAACCTCGCCGTCGACCAGCCGCTCCACCGTGACGGCGACCGGCTCGTCCGGAGCGGACGCGATGGAGTACTGTCGCTCGGCGCGGTAGCCGTCCTCGGCGGTGAGCCGAACTTCCAGGTGCTGCCCGGCTCGGTGGCGCGGCCAATCCGGAACGTCGAGGACGATCGTCTTCACGCGAGGGGTCTCGTCCACGATCTCGTCGACGGTCGCGACCTGCCAGCTCAGTCGCCCGCGTAGCGCTGCTCGAGCCATGGATTACCGTACATGTGGTACCCGTACGCCTCCCAGAAGCCGGGCTCGTCTTCGTCGCGGAGCTCGAGGCCTCGGACCCACTTGGCGCTCTTCCAGAAGTAGAGGTGCGGAACGAGGAGACGCGCCGGGCCGCCGTGCTCGGGGTCGAGGGGCTCGCCGTCGTAGCCGAAGGCGACCCATGCCTTTCCGTCGGTGACGTCGTCGAGCGGGAGGTTCGTCGTGTAGCCGCCGTCGCAAAAGGCGAGGACGTACGACGCGTCCTGCTCGACTCGGTCGAGCAGCGTCTCGACCGGGACCCCTTCCCAGGTAGTGTCGAGCTTCGACCAACGGGTGACGCAGTGGATGTCTGCGGTCACCATCTCGCTGGGAAGCTCGCGAAACTCCTCCCAGGTCCACGTCTTGCGCTCGTCTCCGGAGACGATCGAGAACGTCCACTCGTCGAGCGCCGTGTGCGGCGTCGCGCCGGCGGAGAGTACTGGGAAGTCGTCTGTCACATACTGGCCGGGGGGGACGCGACTCGGATCGGCGTCCGGGTCGGACCGCCGGCCGCGGAATCCACGTGAGACGAAGCCCATGGTGGTCGCTCCTCTCTTCGGAAGGCAGTGGCCGCGCTGGTTCGGTTCCGGCCGGGCACCACGACGAGTGTCGCGGGCTGGCCTTGCCGCTCAATCGTTCCACGTCCCGAACCCGACGTGACCGCGCGACTTCGACCCGCGCGGATCCGGGGGACGACGCTCACGATCGTCAGAAGCGCACGGTGGGGCACGCTTGCCGCAAGCGTCGCTAGCGCTCGCTGCGGTCGCTCGCGGCTGCGTCGTCCGCGCGACGTGCCGCCTTGCGGACGAGGGCGGCGACGCCTCCGAGCGCGGCGCTCGTCGCGTACCAGACCGCGAGGAACGCCAGCGCCTCGAGCGAGAACGACCCGAACTTGAACCACACCTCGGCGACGACGAGCGCGAAGGCGAGTGCGGGGAGCTCGCGCGTCATCACCACCTGCCACCCGCTCGCGCGGAGTTGCGAAAGCATCATCGTTTTCACCTCCCTACTCGCGACGCACGGCCAGGGTGAAGCCACCCGCGAGGAAGCCGTCCTCACGTTGCTGGAGAATCGACCATCGTCCTGCACGCGCCCGCGGGTTGACCAGCACCACGAGCGGCTCGGCGCGGTCGCGCCGCAGCGGGACGTCCTCGAGCCATTCGCGCTTCTTGGGCGGCGCGAACGCGACGTTCACGTTCAGGCGGTCGCGGAGCATGCGACTCCGACGCGTCAGCCTGCGAAGCTCGGCCTTCTCGTCGTTCGTCAGCGTCACCTTCGCGAGGCCCGCCTCTCGCGCGCGCCGAGCGAGCGGTTTCGAGAGGACGATTGCGCGCGGGACAGATGTCCCGCGCCGGTCACCGCCGATCGTGTACGTCGCCGACGCAGCAGACGCCGTCAGATCCAGGACGACGGACCGAACGCGCGCCCCGGCCTCCGGCGCCGGATTGACGATCGCGACGCTCTTCACCGCACACCGGCGCTCGCTCCGGACGAGGTCCGCGACCCGGCGCTCCGTCGTCGTGATCGCATCGTTTGCAGCGGTCACGATCACGAGGAGGCTTGCGTACGGGAATCCGCCCGCGGGAACCGGCCACTCGAACCCGACGACCTCCGACCGCCCAGGCTCGATATTCGGCACGACCTTGTGCGGTCCGATCGGCTTCCAGCGCGATCTCGCGGGGACCGAGTTGGCGGGAAACCCGGTCCAGAACCCCGGTGGGAGATCCGGAAGCCCGACGCCGGCCGACGTTCTGAACACGCGGACGGCGAGGTCGGTTGCGTCCGTCGCGCCGCGGTTGTGCACCTGGACGTAGACGCGCGCGGTCCGCGCGAGCTGCGGATTCTCGTGGACGAGGCCGGAGTACGCGACGCCGTGGTCGTCGTCGAAGATCTTGAAATCGACCCTCTCGAGGGCCGGGCGCTCGAACGGCGGCGCATCGACCTTGACGTCGGGCGACTGCCACCAGTGGATCGTCGCGCCCGGGGCAAACGGATCGTCGATCGCGGTGGGCGGAGCGGTCGCGCGGCCGGTGTCGATGGCGCTCTCGCGCACGTAGACGCGCGCGTCGGGCGAGGGTGTGCCGTCCGCGCTGATCTCCCAGACGCCCCGGCTCTGCGTGGCGACTCGGAGGAGGCGCGTCTCCCGGTGCAGCAGGATGTCTTTCGCGAGCGCATTGGGAAGCCCGGTGCCGAACGGTGCCCACGACGCGCCGCCATCCGTCGAGCGGTGGACGCCCACGTCGGCTGCGATCCAGACCGTGTCGCTGTCGTTCGGATCGACCTCGATTGCGTTCACCGGGATCTCGGGCAGGTTCGAGCTCACGTTCTGCCAGCTCGTGCCGCCGTCGCCCGAGCGAAAGACGTGCGCGCCGAACACGTCCGAGTACGTCGCCCACACACGGGCCGGCTCCCGCGGGTCCACGGCAATGTCGCTCACGTATCCGTAGCGCGGCCTTCGCAGCGCGTGGACCGTCCATCTTCGTCCGCTCCTGTCGAGGCGGAAGATCCGCCCGGAGTCGGTGCCGACGTAGATTCGCCGGGGCGTCGGGGTCGCGAGCGCCGTCGCGATCCCGGCGGTCGCCGGAAACCGGACGTTGGTCCACCTGCGACCTTCGTCGAGCGACACGTACACGCTCGCGCCGGCCTGCGCGACCACCCGCCCGTTGACCTCGACCGGCGGATAGAAGAGAGCAGCGTACGAGTAGGGCGGATCGGGACCGACCCACGTCCAGGAGCCCCATCGACCGCCCTGGCGCGACCGCTCCATCCCCATCCCCCAGAACGTGTGGAAGCAGGTCGCCGGATCCGTATCACCGAAACCGCAATCGCCGCCGTCGCCGTCTTGGACGTGGTACCAAGCGTCTTCGCCTTCGTACCGAAGTGTCCCGTTGTCCTGCGTCCCTCCCACGAGGAAGGCATCGTGGCGACGGTGTTGCGCGAGGAACTCGAACTCGGTGATGCAGAGGCCCTTGTTCAGCGACTCCCAGTTGCGGCCGGCGTCCGGGGAGCGATAGAGGCCTCCGTCGTTTCCGATGTAGACGACACTCGGATTGGCGGGGCTGAAGGCAATTGCGTGCTGGTCCGGATGGATCGACTCGCCGCTGCCACGAGCGGAGATCGTTGACCACGACCACCGGCCGGTCGCGCCGCGGACGCCCTTGTGCACCTCGATCGCGCCGAGATAGAGCACGTCCGGGTTGTTCGGCGCCGTGGCCGCGAACCAGTCGTACCACGCCTGCGCCGTCTCGAGGGCGCCGGGCGGCGCGATCCGCGTAAAGGCGCCGCCGAAGGTCGACCGCCGGTAGAGCCGCGCGGCACCGCCTCCTCCCGCGCCGAACGCGTAGACGACGTCGCCGTCCGCAGGACAGTGGCAGACCTCGAGGCGCTCCCAGTACGACGGCGCATTCGGCAGGGCGACGCGCCGCCACGTGGTGCCGCCGTTCGTCGACCGGAAGAGGCCGTCGGCACACGCCGCAAAGACCTCCTTCGTCGAATCCGCGTCTCCGGGAACGGCCGGATGCATCGAGAGGTCCCAGGTCCACATGTCGCGGCGGCGGCGGAAGGTCGATCCGCCGTTCGTCGATTCGTAGACTGCGAGCTCGGTCGCAGCGAGCACGTGGTCGCCGTTCAGCGGGTCGACGACGAGGTCGAAGAAGCCCGAGCCGACGAATGCGCCCCGCGCGCGCACCTGCCATGTCCTGCCTCCGTTCGTCGAGCGAAGGAGCCCGACGCCGAGGCGGCTGAAGAAGTCACCCTCGCCCGTGCCGGCGTAGACGATCGCTGGATTCGACGGGTCGAACGCGATCGCGCCGATTGCGAGTGACGGCTTGTCATCCGTTGTCGGCTCCCACGTCTTGCCGCCGTCGCGCGTCTCCCAGATTCCGCCACCACCCGCGCCGATCAGGACGTGAGCCGGGTTCGACGGATCGACGGCCACGGTCGAGATCCGGCCCGCAACGGACGGTCTGCTCTGCGGCCCCCAGCCGTACGTCTGGCCGTGTGGGATGCTGAACGGGCCGAGTGGGCGCCAGACGGGCGCGGTCGTTACCGCAGCGGCATCGCGCGCTTGCTCGTTTACGGCTTCGAAGGCGGTCGCATAGGGAGAGGTCGGCTCGGCGCCGGCCCCGCGTGCCGCGCGGCTCGTCCCCCGGCCGACGAGCGGCCTCGCCGGCGCCTTCGGGACGACCGGACGCTCCTCGAGCCGGCGCTGGTGCTCGAAGAAACGCAGACGGAGAAGCGCCTTGCCACCCATGCGCGCGGCACTCTGGTCCTGCCGTGTACCGACCTTCGCCGGGGAACGTTCCCTAGGAGCCTTCACGGCCCGCGGCGTCCTCGCGTTCGTCCGCCGCTTCGGCCTCGGCGCCGATGCCCGCCGGGTCGGCTGCAGGATCCAGACGCTCGTGCGGCGCTACGTCACGCTCGGGGAAACCGCGTGCTCGCTCCCACTGGCGCAGGCGTTCGAGCACGCGGCCGCCACGCCCAAGACGATCGTCGTCGCGGCGCGGGCCTTTCATGGGTACGGGCGCGGGTCGTGCACTGCGGCGCGTGTGCCGCA
>JALZEM010000039.1 GCA_030862005.1 Actinomycetota bacterium
CCGCGGACGAGATCGACTACATCAATGCGCACGGGACGTCGACGCCGCTCGGCGACGCGAGCGAGACGCGGGTGATCAAGCTCGCGCTCGGCGACGAGAAGGCAAGGAAGACTCCGGTCTCGTCGACCAAGGGTGCGACCGGCCATTGCCTCGGCGCGTCGGGCGCCGTCGAGGCGATCACGTGCGTCTTCGCCGCCCAGCGCGACACCGTTCCGCCGACGATCAACTACGAAGACCCCGATCCCGAATGCGACCTCGACTACGTCCCGAACGAGGCGCGCGAGGCGAAGACCGACGTCGTCCTCTCGAACAACTTCGGCTTCGGCGGCCACAACGCATGCCTGGTGATCAGGAAGTTCGTCGGCTGAGCGGTTGTCGGGGCGGGCGATGGTCCCTGCGCGAATCTGAGAGCGCGGACGAATGAAGTGGGCGACGTTCGATTGCTACGGGACGCTGATCGATTGGAATGGCGGCGTTCGCGCCGAGCTCGGACGACTTTGGCCCGGGGAGGACGGCGATGCGCTGCTCGAGCGCTATCACGAGGTCGAGCCTCGCGTTCAGCTGAACGGCGCGCTGCCCTACCGCGATGTGCTGGCGCAATCACTCCGCCTGATCGCGGAGAGCGAGGGCCTCGAGCTTCGGCCGGAGGACGAGAGCGCGCTCGCGGATTCCCTTCCATCCTGGCCGGTGTTCGCGGAGGTTCCAGGTGAGCTCGCGCACCTCCGTGAGCGTGGATGGCGCCTTGCGATTCTGTCCAACGCGGACCCTGACCTCCTCGCGGCGTCGCTCGACCGGATCGGTGTTCCCGTCGACATGTCGGTGACCGCTCGGGAAGCGGGCTCGTACAAACCTGCGCACGGTCACTGGCGACGGTTCCGCGAGCAGGTCCCGCTCGACGTGCGCCACGTTCACGTCGCGGCGAGCCTCTTCCACGACATCGCCCCGGCCGCCGAGCTCGGCATTCCCGCTGTGTGGATCAACCGCCTCGGGGAGGAGAGCGACCTCCCGCGCGCCGCGGAGCTTCCGGACCTCCGCGGTCTCGGCCAGACGCTCGAGCGCCTGGAAGCGAGGTGACGATTGGACCGGCCAGATCGAAGATCGCGGTGAGCGGGAGGCCGGGCATCGAGGAGGTTGCCGGCGGCTGCTCCCCCCGGGGCTCGACCCTGCGCGTCACGTCCGGCTTGTGGGCCTCGCGCTCCTCCTCGCGTCGCACGCGTTCCGGGCCCGCGGTTGTCGCCGGTCTCGCTCAGCGTCGGCTCCGACAAACCGACTGACCCGCGGCGGCTCTACGAGTGCGCCCGGGATGCGTGAGACCCTTCGGATCGACCGCTACGAGAAGCGGCTTCGCTAACCTCGTGACGTGTCGCGGCTCCGCGCGCGCTGCCCCCACTGTCGCACGCTGACGGCTGTCGCGGTCGGGGATGGGTACGAGTGTCACTCGTGCGGGCGCATCTACGTGGGCGGCCTCGTCCGCGTCCCGCGTGCGTGGGGCACGGGTGGCGACGCGATGGTCGACGCCGCGTTCCTCCCGCTTCCGTACCCGGAAGTCGCGGTGGTCGAGGAGGAGACGCTCAGGGAGCAGAATCTCGCCGTCGCAGCCGCCCTGCCGGAGCGCCCGCTCGTTCTCGGTGGTTGTTGCTGCGCGCACATCGGCGCGGTCCAAGGCCTCGTGACGCGCTACGACCGGCTTGCGGTTGTGTGGTTCGACGCGCACGGCGACTTGAACACGCACGAGACCTCGCCGAGCGGCAACGAATGGGGGATGCCGCTGCGGATGCTGATCGATTCGCAGACGGTCCGCGCCGACGACGTCGCTCTCGTGGGGGCCAGAGACCTCGATCCGCCCGAGGAGCAGTTCATCGGCGAGAGCGGTCTACGGGTCGGACGCGAAGGCGTGGCGGACGCCGTCGCCGAAGCGGACGCCGTGTACGTCGCGCTCGACGTCGACGTGCTCGAGCCGGACGGTGATGTCGTCTCCTACATGCCGACACCCGGCGGCCTGACGACCGCGGAGACGATCTCCGCGCTCGAGGAGTTGGTTGCGGCGAAGCCGGTCGCCGGCGCCGGCTTCACGGGCCTGACGGCGGCGCCGCAGAACACCACCGGCCTGACGCGCTTCGCGGACGCTCTCCGCCTCTAGCGCCGAACTCGGGGCCGAAGTCGTCTCGGAGTCGCGACGAAACGCCTACCACGCGCGCTTTTCTCGGAGCTACCCTCACCGCAAGGGGCGAGGGGTCGAAGCCCCCTGCGGAAAGCGTGACGTGCATGGGAACGGCGGCGCGTCCGTGGGGGCCGCCCGCGTTGGATTTAGGATAGGCCGCGAATGGCCAGTCGGATCGACGTCTCGATCGAGAACCGCCGCGACGACGGGCCGACCGACGACCGCGGGTCGCGCGACCCGAACACCTGCCCTCGCTGCCGCTCGCATTACCGAGAGGAGGAGCTCGAGCGCAACCTCCGCGTGTGCCTCCAGTGCGGGCACCACTTCCCGGTCCGGGCGCGCGAGCGGATTGCCCAGCTCGCGGACGGCGGAACGTTCGTCGAGGCGGACGCGGAATTGCGATCCGCCGATCCCCTCGGGTTCTTCGACCTCAAGGCGTACACGGATCGGCTCGCCGAGGCCGAGGTGGCCACAGGTCTCGGCGACGCGATCATCGCGGGCGCCGCGGCAATCGAGCGAAGACCGTGCGAGCTCGCCGTGATGGAGTTCGCGTTCATGGGTGGCTCGATGGGGAGCACGGTCGGCGAGAAGCTCGCGCGCGCGTGCGAGCGAGCGGCCGATCGCGGCGCGCCACTCGTATGCGTCACGGCGTCGGGCGGCGCGCGCATGCAGGAAGGGATCCTCTCGCTCATGCAGCTTCCGAAGACGGTCGCGGCCGTCGACGCGCTGCGCGAGGCTCGCTCGCCGTTCCTTACCGTCATGGCCCATCCGACGACGGCCGGAGTGCTCGCGAGCTTCGCGAGCCTCGGCGACGTGATCGTCGCCGAGCCGGGCGCGCTTCTCGCCTTCACGGGGCCTCGCGTCGTCCAGCAGACCACGCGCGAGAAGCTTCCCGAAGACTTCGCCTTGGCGGAGTCGAACAGCCGTTTCGGCCATGTCGACGCGATCGTTCGCCGCCCCGACCTGCGGCCGTTCCTCGGACGCCTGCTCGCCCTCTTCGATGGCCGCTGATCCCGAATCGAAGCCGGGGCAGGTCGAGCAGCTACGCCTGCGCGAACGCCTCACGAAGCTCCGCGACCTCCCGCTTCTGCGCGGCGTCGGCGTCTCCGGCGAGCTTGCGCGGCTCGAGCGCCAGATCGAGCGGATCGCGACCGAGCCGAGCGCGGACGAGCTCTGGCACTCGGTCGAGCTCGCGCGCCACCAGGATCGCCCGTACACACTCGACTACGTCGAGCGGATCTTCGACGACTTCGTCGAGCTGCACGGTGACCGCGCGCTCGCGGATGACCCTGCGATCGTCGCCGGTCTCGCGCGCTTTCGCGGACGTACGGTCGTGCTCGTCGGTCACCAGAAGGGTCGCGACATCCGCGAACGGACCCACCGGAACTTCGGGATGCCGTATCCGGAGGGATACCGGAAGGCGATCCGGATCATGGAGCTCGCGAACCGGCATCGGTTCCCGGTCTTCTCGCTCGTGGACACGCCGGGTGCGTATCCGGGCGTCACGGCGGAGCAGCACGGTCAGGGTGGGTGGATCGCGCGATGCCAGCTCGGGATGATGGGCCTCGCCGTCCCGACGGTCGCGTGCGTGATCGGCGAGGGTGGGTCGGGCGGTGCGGTCGCGATCGCGGTTGCAGATCGCGTGCTGATGCAGGAGAACGCGATCTACTCCGTGATCTCGCCCGAAGGATGTGCAGCGATCCTCTGGCGCGACGCGAGCGAGGCGAAGAAGGCCGCCGCGGCGTTCAAACCCGACGCGCGGCACTGCCTCGACCTCGGCGTGATCGACGGGATCGTGCCGGAGCCGGGCGGCGGCGCGCATACGGACTTCGACACGGCCGCGATCCTCCTCGCCGAATCGCTCGCGCTCGCGCTCGAAGAGGTCGAGGGCGCAGACGCCGAGGCGCGCCGGCTTGCACGGCGGGCGCGCTTCCGCGGCATGGGCGTCTTCGTCACGCCGTAGCCTTTTCCCACAGGTTCCACAGCGTTGTCCTCAGAAGAGCAGGCACTTTCCACCAAGAAACACGCAGGTTCGTCGCCGGTCGACCCCGACGGCGCTCGCCAGGCGGGCGGTTAAAAGTCTCGGGGCCGGCTCATCACCGGACCCCGAGCGCCAACCCCCCCTGGTCGGCAGACAAGCAATCGCAGCTTCTTTTTTCCGCGTTCCGTGGACGCGAAACATCCGAGGTGCGTGTTGGGGCATGCTAGGCGGGTGACCGACCTCGAGGAGTACAGGCGCAAGCGTGACCGCGCACGGACACCCGAGCCGTTCGACACCAAGAAACGGCGCGCGAAGTCGCCGATCTTCGTCGTCCAGCGCCACGACGCGCGCCGCCTGCACTACGACTTTCGCCTCGAGCGAAACGGCGCGCTCGCGAGCTGGGCCGTCCCGAAAGGGGTTCCGCTCGAACCAGGTGAGCGCCATCTCGCTGTCCACGTCGAGGACCACCCGCTCGAGTACGCAACGTTCGAGGGCGAGATCCCCCAGGGCCAATACGGGGCCGGCACGGTCGAGATCTGGGATTCCGGGTCGTACGAGCTCGTCGAGGAGAAGCCCGACGGCGGCCTGACCGTGCGCTTGTCGGGACACCGGCTGAACGGCGTCTGGACGCTCGTCCCGGCGAAGCTCGACCGCGATCCCAAGAACTGGCTGATCATCAAGAAGCGCGACGAGCAGACGGGCGAGCGGCCACGTCGCGCGGACTACGTCCCGATGTTCGCAACGCTCTCCGACGCGCTACCGTCCGGCCGCGGCTGGCTTTACGAGGTCAAGTGGGACGGTTATCGAGCGATTGCGACGATCGCCGGCGGTGACGTCGAGCTCACGAGCCGCCGCGGGAATTCGCTGACGGAGCGGTTCGCGGCGGTCGCGAGAACGATTCCGAAGGCCGTGAAGACGCCCCACTGCGTCCTCGACGGCGAAGTGTGCGCCCTTGACGATCAAGGCCGTACGAGCTTTTCGGAGATGCAGCAGGGGACCGGCGCGCTCGTCTACTACGTGTTCGACCTCCTCGAGGCCGAAGGCGAGCCGCTCCTCGACCGGCCGTTCACCGACCGCCGCGCACGGCTGGCCGACCTTCTCGACCGTCGAAGCGCCGCCGTGCAGCTCTCCGAGGCCTTCGACGACGGCGAGGCGCTCCTCGCGGCGGCGAAGGAGCAGAAGCTCGAAGGCGTGATCGCCAAACGCGCGGATTCGCTCTACCTTCCGGGAAGGCGAACGCGTGATTGGCTCAAGGTGAAGACGCACGGCCGCCAGGAGTTCCTGATCGCGGGGTACACGAAGGGAAAAGGGCGGCGCACGAACACACTCGGCGCGCTCGTCCTCGCGCACCGCCGGGGCGACGAGCTTGTCTGGGCGGGAAACTGCGGCACGGGCTTCACCGAGAAGGAGATCGAGAAGCTCCTTCGCCGCCTGCGCCCGCTCGAGCGCGTGACCTCGCCCTTCCGCGTCGTCCCGAAGATGCCGAAGGTGAGGAAGGACGACGTCGTCTGGGTGACGCCGAAGCTCGTCTGCGACGTCGAGTTCGCCGAGTGGACGCACGACGGCCGCCTCCGTGCCCCGTCGTACCAGGGGCTTCGCGATGACAAGGCTCCCGACGAGGTGCGGCGCGAGGAACCGGTCGCGACGGAGATCCGCCGCGGGAGCCGGAGCCTCAAGCTCTCGAACCTCGACAAGGTGTTTTGGTCGGAGGAGGGGATCACGAAGGGCGATCTCCTCGCCTACTACCGCGAGATCGCGTCGGCGATTCTCCCGCACCTCAAGGACCGCCCCTTCACGATGAAGCGCTATCCCGAAGGGATCGAGGGCGGCCACTTCTTCCAGAAGAACGCGCCCTCCCACATGCCGGACTGGATCCCGACCCGGTCGTACCTCTCGACGTCCCGGGAGAACAGGCAGAAGCGGATGATCGCGTACCCGCTCGTGAACGACGAGCTAGCCCTTCTCTGGATGGTGAACATGGGCTGCATCGACATGAACTGCTGGTACTCGCGGGTCGACAAGCCCGACCGGCCGGATTTCGTCCTGTTCGACCTCGACCCGTCGCCCGACGTCGGGTTCAAGGAGACGATCCAGGTCGCGCTGCTCGTGCGGGAGGCCTTGGATGCCCTCGGGCTCGAGAGCTTTCCGAAGACGAGCGGGTCCGACGGCATCCACGTTCTCGTCCCGATCGAGCGACGGCATACGTACGGGGACGCGCGCGTGTTCTCCGAGATCGTCGCCGGCGCGCTCGCGCGGACGCACCCGCGGCTCGTGACGACCGAGTGGTCGAAGGCGAAGCGGCGCGGCGTCCTCATCGACGCGAACCAGAACGGCGAGGGAAAGACGATCGCGTCCGTGTACTCGGTCCGGCCGCGCGCGGGCGCTCCGGTCTCGACGCCGCTCCGGTGGGACGAGGTGAACGAGGAGCTCGATCCGGCCGACTTCACGATGGAGGTCGTGCTCCGTCGCGTCGAGCGGCACGGCGATGTCTTCGAGCCGGTCCTGAAGACGCGCCAGTCGCTCGGGGCCGCGCTCAAGTCGCTTACGTGAAGCGCGACGCGCTTGTCGCCGACCTCGACGCGTACTTCCGTCTGCCCGAGATCGCGAACGACGCGCCGTGGGGCGACGTCTACGACGCGATCGGCGGCCCGCACTGGCGCGACTATGCCGAGGCCGTGTGGAGCGAGCGCTGGAACGGCCTGATGATCAGGGGCGACGCGGACGTGGAGCGCGCGGCGACATGCGTCTTTCCGAGCGAAGCGATCGTCGCCGACCTCCCGCCCCGCACGCTTCTCTTCTCGGAGCATCCGGTCGCATATGACGACGACGTCATGGGGTTCAATCCGCTCACGCGCGGGAGCTTCGAGCGGTTGAGGGAGCTCGGCGCGAGCTTCTACCACGCGCACGGCCCCCTCGACATGCATCCCGAGGTCTCGCCCTCGCGTCTTTGCGCGCAGGGCCTCGGGCTTCGCGACCTCGAGGAGTACTTCCCGATCGTGGAGGGGATCCCCGGCGGAGCCGCGGTTATCGGCGAGTCCGACCTTTCGGTCGAGGATCTGGCTGCGCGGTTGCGCGCCTTCCTCGGGGACGAGATCCCGGTCGTCGTCGTCCGCGCGGGCGTGCGCGAGCATGCGGGGCGCGTCGCGGTCGCGGCCGGCGGAGGGGCCCAGCGGCCGATCCTCGAGGCGTCGCTCGAGCGCGGGTGCGAGACCTTCGTCACCGGGAACGCCGCCACGCGCTGCCGGCTCGACTTCGTCCAAGAAGAGCTGGCGGCATTTCGCGTGCTCGCGGACGAGGCCGGGGTTGCGGTCGTCGACGGGACGCATTATGGGACCGAGAAGCCCCCGCAGCTCGCGATGGTCGAGTGGTTCAGGCGCCGCGGCCTGGCGGCAGATTTCCGGCCCGGGCATCCCGAGCGGGCGGCCTGAGGGAACGCGAACTTCCACCGGT
>JALZEM010000050.1 GCA_030862005.1 Actinomycetota bacterium
GGTTTCTCGGTGCGACCGTGGCGGTAACGGGGACCGCGCTCGCGTTCGCGCTCGTCCACGGCCTCCTCTCCGCGCTGCCGGCGCTCGGCTTCTTCGGGCTCGTGCTCGCCTATCCGCGCTACCGGACGAAGAGCATCTGGCCTGGATTCATCGCTCACGCGCTCTACAACGGAGTCGGGATCGCGTTCGCCGTGTACTTCGCGCTCGACGAAAGCCCCGGGTTCCTGCTCGGATTCTTGCGCTAGCCGGTCGCTGAGCGCAGAATTGGCGCCGTGCGGCGCGTGCTCCTTCTCGGGGCGTTCGTGCTCGGAACTACGGTCGCCCAGCCGGCGCTCGCCGCGCCGACGTTGACGTTGCAGGCGGACCGAGCGGTCGCGCGCTACGGAGCCACCGTCGCGTTCACCGGATCTCTTACGGAAGCGCCGGCCGGAACGGAGGTCGGGCTCTACCGGAGAACGGGAGATACGGCATTCCTCCTCGCCTCAGGAACAACGGCGGAGGACGGGACGTACCGGATCCTGGTCACGTTGCGCAAGACCGGGACGTACGTCGCGCTCGCCATGGTCGATGCGACACAGGTGCAGTCCGCCGACGTCACGCTTGCGATGCGCGCGCGACTGACGACGCGCGTGCTCGGCCGGCGGTCGATCGGTCAACGGCTCGTCCTCGCCGGTCGCCTCCTGCCCGCGGACGCAGGAGCGCTCCGGTTGCGACTGCGCGGCGACACGCGCCGCGTGCGCATCTCCGACCGCGGCTGGTTCCGCGCAGCCCTTCCGACCGACCGACCGGGAACCTTGCGCTTCACGCTCTCGCTCGTTCCCGCGCGCGGGTACGTCGCAGCGCGAAGGCCGATCCGTGTCTGGCTGAGCGCGCCACCGCTCGCGCTCGGCTCGACAGGTCCGGCCGTCCGCGTCCTCGAACGCGGCCTCGCCCGGCTCCGGTACGCGATCCGCGGCACCGACAGCCGCTATCGCTACGACACCTACGAGGCCGTCCTCGCGTTCCAGAAGGTGCACGGGATGAGCCGGACAGGCCGCGTCGGAAGCGCCTTTTGGCGGAAGTTCCGGTACGCACACGTGCCCGCCGCACGCGTCGGGCGCGGCGACCACATCGAGGTCTCGAAGACGAAGCAGCTGCTGTACGAGGTGCGCAGCGGCAAGGTCGTCAGGATCATCCACGTCTCGACGGGAGCAACCGGCAACACGCCCGTCGGGCGCTGGCGGGTCTACCGGCTCGGGCCGGGCGGAAGCCTTTCGCACATGTACTACTCGATGTACTTCCTCCGCGGCTTCGCGATCCACGGATACCACTCCGTGCCGCCGTGGCCCGCAAGCCACGGCTGCGTGCGCGTCCCGCTCTGGCTCGCACAGGGCCTCTATTCGCGCTGGGGCCGGATCGGCACGATCATCTACGTCTTCGGGTAACCCGAGGCTATCCTGGGCCTCGTGGCGAGGGACGAGGCGAGCGCGGATCCGGTCGTTCGTCAGCTTCGGGAGCAAATCTCCGACAACGACCGGGCGATCATCGAGGCGGTGAACAAGCGGCTCAAGCTTGTCGGACGCCTGAAGGAGTACAAGGCGTCGCGCGGCTTCGATTTCGTCGATCGCGGCCGCGAGGACTGGATGGTCAGCTACCTCGCGCGCGCAAACCGCGGGCCGCTCTCGACAGAGGGCCTGCACGAGATCTTCAACGCACTCCTCGACCTCACCAAGCGCGAGGTATCGAAAGAGGAGGCCGTCGAAGGTGACCGCTCCGCGGTGCGAGCGGGCGAGAACCCGCGTCCCCCCGCCTCCTAACCCTCCGTCGAGAAGTCTTCCGGCTTGACCTCGTCGAGGAACTTCTTGAACTCCTCGACGACCTCTTCCTCGTTCACGTCCTCGTGCTCGAACTCGATCGCACTCTCCTCGATCACCGACTCGGCGGCGAAGATCGGCGCGTCGGCGCGCACCGCGAGCGCGATCGCGTCGCTCGGCCTCGAGTCGACCTCGATCTCCGAACCGTCGATCGAGATCGTGATCTGCGCGTAGAAGGTGTTCTCGCGAAGCTCCGTGACCGCAATCCGGACGACCTTCGCGTCGAGCTGCGAGAGCAAGTCGGTGAAGAGGTCGTGCGTCATCGGGCGGGGCGTTGACGCCCCCTGGAGCTTCATCAGAATCGCCGCGGCCTCCGGATGGCCGATCCAGATCGGAAGGAACTTGTTGCCTTCCTGCGTCTTCAGCAACACGATCGGCTGCTTGCCGACCATGTCGAAGCTCACCCCGTAGATGACCATCTCCTGCATGTCCATACGCCGGCGCGCGACTGATTGTACTGTCGCCCCCCACCGCGAAAACGTATGGACATGGCGCCTTTGTTACGAGCGTGCACCACGGGCGTCGGAGGAGATGGGCGATCCTGGATTCGAACCAGGGACCTCCGCCTTATCAGAGCGGCGCTCTAACCGACTGAGCTAATCGCCCGCGACAGCCCATTGTAGCGGCCGGATTTGCCGCGCTAATGGAGCGTGCGGCAGCGTGACAGGTACTCGTCCGCAGCGAGGAGGAAGGACTCGTTCGCAAGACCGAGGACCCAGGCACGCGTGTGCTCGTCGAGCTCCGGATCGGCGTTCACGACGTGGATGAAGCGTCCGAGCCGGCCGCCGCGCACGAGCCCTGCCATGCGGACGACGACCTCGCGTGCCTCGGCGTCCTGGTTGATCGCTTCGAGCGATTCGAGCTCCTGGAGCGGGCGGTCGAGCATTCGAGAAAGGAACGTGGGATCGGCGGAAACGGTTACGCCGCGGCCCGCTCGAGCGCCTCGACGATCTCGGCAAGCTCCGTCTCGTCGGCGAAGACGATCTCGATACGGGTTCCCGTCACCTTGACTCCCCCACCTGTCAGCCGCTCGAGCGCGGAGCGCGCGCGTGTAGCCAGCTCCGGATCGACGAGCGCACCGCTTCGCCGCGTCTTCGTGCGCGCGCCGGCCCAGCGCGCCGCACGCTCGGCCGCGCGCACCGACAGGCCCTGCTGGACGATTCGCTTCGCGAGGCGGCGGCGGCCTTCGTTGTCGGGGACGGCGAGGACGGCGCGCGCGTGCCCTTCGCTCAGAACGCCCCGCTCGACGAGCCCGAGGATGTCGTCCGGAAGCTCGAGCAGCCGAACCCGGTTCGAGATCGATGGTTTTGAGCGTCCTACCCGCTCCGCCACCTCGCCGAGCGATAGACCGAACTCGTCGAGGAGGACCGCGTAGGCACGCGCCTCCTCGACGGGCGAGAGGTCCTCACGAGCGACGTTCTCGACGAGTGCGAGGAGGAGCGAGTCGCGGTCGTCGGTCGCGCGGACGACGGCGGGGATGGTCGCGAGTCCGGCCGCCTTGGCCGCGCGCCACCGCCGCTCTCCCGCGACGAGCTCGTACGTCCCCTCGCCGAGCGGACGAACGAGGACCGGCTGGACAACGCCCTGGGCTCGGACCGAGTCCGTGAGGCCGTTCAAGGCCTCGGCCTCGATTCGCGCACGCGGCTGGCGCGTGTTCGCGCGCACCGCGCCGAGCGGAAGCTCCGCGAGCTCCGCGGGTCCCGGGGCGCCGCCCATCAGTACTTCCAACCCGCGACCGAGGCCGCGGCGTGCGGGGGCGGGGCTAGCTCCGGTCGACAAGCTCGCTCGCCACCCGGTAGTAGGCGTCGGCGCCGGCGGAATGCCGGTCGTAGGCCGTGATCGGGAGCCCGTGGCTCGGCGCCTCGGCGAGGCGCACGCTCCGCGGCACGACGGCATCGAAGACCAGGTCGCCGAAATGCCGCCGCACCTCCGCCGCGACGTCGGACGCGAGCCGCGTGCGT
>JALZEM010000096.1 GCA_030862005.1 Actinomycetota bacterium
ACTACACGACGATCGTCTTCCTCATCGCGGGCGTGCTCCTCCTGCCGCCCGAGCTCGTCGCACTGCTCGGCCTCGTGCAGCACGTTCCCGAGTGGCTGAAGATGCGGTACCCGTGGTACATCCAGACCTTCAACATCCTCAACTACACGGCGAACTGTCTCGCCGCGTGGGGGGCGGCGCATCTCGTCACGACATCGAATCTCGGTCTCGATGCAAACGTTCGCTGGGCGCTGGCGGGCATCGCCGCCGGAGTCGTCTTCGTGGGGACGAACCACTTCCTGCTCGCCACGATGCTGCACTTCGCACAGCGGGCGTCGCTCCGACGAAGCGAGCTCTTCTCCGTGGAGAGCCTTTCGACCGACCTCATCCTTGCGGCGCTCGGCGTCGCCCTGGCGACGTTCTGGCTCGAGAACCCGTGGCTCATCCTGGTCGCGATCGCACCGCTCGTCCTGATCCACCGCTCGCTGAGCGTTCCGGCGCTCGAGGAGGAGGCGCGCGTCGATCCGAAAACAGGCCTGTTCAACGCACGACATTTCGCGTCGGAGCTTCGCGAAGAGCTCGCGCGGGCCGCGCGCTTCGACCGTCCGATGTCGCTGATCATGGCCGACCTCGACCTCCTGCGCGACATCAACAACTCGTATGGTCACCTCGCCGGCGACGCAGTCCTCAGGGGCATCGGCGAGATCTTCCGCAAGCAGCTTCGCGACTACGACGTGCCTGCGCGCTTCGGCGGTGAGGAGTTCGCGATCCTGCTGCCGGAGACGCCGCCCGACCAGGCGCTCGAGGTGGCGGAACGAATCCGACACGTCGTCGCCGCGACGACGTACGAGGTCGAGACGTCGAGCGAGCCGATTCGCGCGACCGTCTCCCTCGGCGTCGCCGGATTCCCGAAGGATGGGGTGGATGTCAACGAGCTCATCCATCAGGCCGACCTCGCCGTCTACCGCGCGAAGCTCCAGGGACGCAACCGCGCGCTCGCAGCGAGCTCCGAGCCGCTCCTGATGCCGGCAGAGCGGAGCGCGCGCCTCGCAGCCGTTCCGGACGAAGCGGCGTTGAAGGCTCCAGCCCCGCGCCCGCTTCCGGAGGTCCCCGAGGCGGAGCGGCTGCAGGCTCCGGATTCGCGACGGCACATGCCGGTGGGACCGCGGTTCGTGGCTCTGTCGCCCGTCCTCGCGGCCCTAGTCGTCCTCGTCAGCCTTGCCGGGATCGCGGCCGGAGCCGTAGGGATCGTGCTCGCAGATTTCCACGATCTCCCGAGCTTCGTAGCCGTCCTGATCGCGGTCGGAGTCGGGCAGGCGCTCGCGCTCGAGCTCGAGGGCGGCTCGATCTCCGTCAGCGCCGTCGGAGCACTCGCCGGCGCGGCGATGTTCGGGCCACGCGCGGCCCTCCCGGTGGCGATCACCATGGCCGCCGTACAGTGGAGCTCCGAGCGCACGCCCATCTATCGCGCGCTCTACAACGTCGGGGCGCTCACGATCGCGTCGATCTCGGCCGCGGCCATCTTCTCCATTGGTTGGCAGGACGACGACGTAGGGCGGTTCGTGACCGCCCTCGCGGGGCTGATCGCGGGAGGCGCGTACTTCGTCGTCAACACGGGGCTCACGAGCGGCGCGATGGCACTCGAGGGCCACGACAAGTGGCGGTCGGTCTGGAACGAGCGGTTCTCCTGGCTTCTTCCGCACTACGTCGCCTTCGGCGCCGTCGGCGGCGCGATCGCGCTCGCCTACGAGGCGATCGGCCTCTATGGGCTCGCGATCTTTGCGATCCCGCTCATTCTCATCCGGAAGACGATGGCCGCATACCTCGGCCACACGCAGAAGTCCGCGCACAAGCTGCGCGAAGCCGCTGAGACCATCCGGTCGCAGAACGCCTCGCTCGAGCAGGCGAATACGCTCCTCAAGGAGCGATCGACGGCCGCGATGGAGAGCCTCTCGGCGACCGTCGACGCGCGTGACGCCTACACGGCGGGGCATTCGCGTCGGGTTCAGCAGCTCTCGCTCGCGATCGGCCGGGAGCTGGGGCTCTCCCAGGCGGAGCTCGACCTTCTCGGCCACGCTGCGCTCTTCCACGACATCGGGAAGCTCGCGATCCCGGACGCGATCCTCCTCAAGCCGTCGAGCTTGTCGAGCGACGAGTGGGCGCTCATGCGCGGCCATGCCGAGGAGGGCGCGCGCATCATCGACCGCCTCGGGTTTTTGAACGATGCCGTGCCTGCGATCCGGCACCACCACGAGCGGTGGGACGGTCATGGCTACCCCGACGGGATCGGCGGCGAGGAGATCCCACTCGGAGCGCGGATCATCCACGTCGCCGACGCGCTCGACTCGATGCTGACGACCCGCATCTACCACGCGGCCCGCCCTGCGGACGAGGCGGTCGACGAGCTTCGGAGCGGCGCGGGCTCGCAGTTCTGCCCGCGCTGCGTGGCCGCGGTCGCACGACTCGCCGAGACCGACGCGCTGGCGGAGCACGCCATCCGGATCCCGGTTCTCGTGTCGGCGTCGTAGGCCGACTCGTCGCCCGTCAGCCTGCGCGCGCGTGTGCGGCCGCCGCCGCGACGCGGTCTTCGGGGCACCTCCTCAGAGAAGCCGAGCAGACGACGCCGCTAGCCTGCCTGCGCCGGAGCGGCGATCGCCGCCAAGCGGCGGAGGGCGGAGCGGCGCTCTTCCGGGGCGCGAACCGGTGGAAGAGGCTCCTCCGTGAACGACCGGTCCGGATGAAACGCCTCGGTCCTGATCACGCGGCCCTCGGCGACGGTCACGAGCGACCCCTCGGGAAGCTCGCGCTTCCGCATGCGAACCTCGGCGTACCGCTCGGCGAGCTCGAGCGCCTCGCGAGTGGAGGCGAACAGAAGCTCGGAGCGGCCTTCGCCGATCCAGAGCGGTCGACCTACGCCGCGCGCGAGAAAGAGCATGCCGGGCGTCCGGTCCTCGAGCCAGGCTGTCGCCATCGAGCCGTAGAGCTCATCGAGCGCGGCGCGCCTGTTTCGGGGACTTTCGACGAGCGCGAAGATCGCCTCCGAATCGACCGTCATCCCCTGCTCGGCGCGCTCGAACCCGTGCCGCTCGAAGATCTCGTCGTCATTCGCGATGATCCCGTTGTGGACCCCCACGACGGACCCGTGGCGGATCGGATGGTTGTTTGCGGCAAGCGAGGGGTGACCCTTCGTGTAGTCGCGGACGTGGAGGAGGACCTGGCTCGCCTCCGGCGGGATCCTGACGGCATCGAGAAGCTCGCTGGCGCCGGTCCGCTGCTTGTGAATCGTGACGGGCGCGTCTCCGTTTCGGTAGGCGTAGCCGACGGCGTCGGAGCCCCGCTCGGCGATCGCGGCGAGCAGCGTCTGCGCGGCAAGGGTGCGGTCGACGCCGCTGTCAGAACTCAGGCTGTATCCGGCAATACCACACACACGCGTAAGCGATCCTAGGAGACCCCTCGGATGGCCGCAGCGGCGCCGCGTGCGGCCCCGTCCGAGGTTCAGTATATCCCTCTTCTACCGCTCGTCAGGCGGGCGTACACCTAAATCCCCCTCCGGGGGGTGGCTCGCCTCTGCGGACCGCCGATACAGGGTGCGTGGAGCCTGTCCCTCACCTCCCGCTTCCCGAAAACGACCCGATCGCGGACGAGGACGAGCGCGCGCCGCTCGGCCTGGCGCCGGTCGAACCGCTCGCCGTCGAGGAGGAGGACGAGGAGGAGCTCGAGGACGCTCCGGCCGCGAGGGAGGCGGCTCAGACTCAGGATCCCCTCAAGCTCTATGTCCGCGCGATTGGAGACGGCCCGCTGCTCACGCCCACTGAGGAGCGCGAGTTGGCACGTCGGAAGGACGAGGGCGACGAGGAGGCCAAGAAGCGCCTGATCGAGTGCAACCTCCGTCTCGTCATGTCGATCACGCGCAATTACACGAATACCGGCGTTCCGCTCCTCGATCTGATTCAGGAGGGAAACCTCGGACTGATCCGCGCCGTAGAGAAGTTCGACTACAAGATGGGCTACAAGCTTTCGACCTATGCGACGTGGTGGATCCGGCAGTCGGTCACGCGGGCGATCGCGGACCAGGGCCGTACGATCCGCCTGCCCGTCCACGTCGTCGAGCAGGTTCGCAAGGTGACGCGGGCGAAGCGCGTCCTCACACAGAAGCTGAACCGGGATCCCCTCGCCGAGGAGATCGCCGCCGAGAGCGGCTTCGATCTCAAACGCGTTCGCGAGCTGCTCAACCTGGTCGAGGATCCCGTGAGCCTCGAGACACCCGTCGGCGACGGCGACTCGATTTACGCCGACATGCTCGAGGACGTGAACGCCCAGCAGCCCGATCACGCCCTTTCCGAGCTTCTGCGTGGCAACGAGCTCGCCGGCGCTCTCGAGGGGCTGAACGAGCGCATGCGCCACGTGCTCGAGCTTCGGTTTGGTCTCTCAGGCCAGAAACCGCTCACGCTCGAGGAAGTGGGCGTGTCGCTCGGCGTGACGCGCGAGCGCGTCCGTCAGCTCGAATCGCGGGCCCTTCGCGAGCTCCAGGCCGCGGCGCCCGAACTTCGCCTGTACCTCCGCGCCGAGTAGCGCGCCACCGCCTGGGGCGGTGGCTAGGGTGAAGGTAATGACCTACTGGGACATCCACTCGCACGTCGTTCCGTCCGGAGACGACGGCGTCGGGTCGATGGAGGAGGGCCTCGAGCTCTGCCGCGAGGCGGCCGGACACGGGACGAGCGTGCTCTTCGCCACGCCGCACGTCTGGCCGCAGCTTCCGCTTACGGACGAGCGGGAGGGGCAGGTCCGCGAGGCTCACGCACGGATGGCGGGGATGCTCTCGGTCGACGGCGTCGATCTGCGGCTCGGCTTCGAGCTGACGCCCGCGCCCCCGCTCCTCGACGACGATCTCGGCCGATACGTCCTCGGCGACCTGCCTGCCGTGCTCATGGAGCTTCCGTTCGCGGGGCCGCTCGAACTCGCCGAACGCATCGCGGAGGAGATCGAGGCAGCCGGTCTAACGCCGGTCCTAGCGCATCCGGAGCGCGCGGACGCGGTCATCGACGACCCGGAGCGCGGGGCGGCGTATTCGGAGCGGGGGTGGCTCCTACAGGTCAACGCGACGAGCCTGGTCGGATACCACGGCCCGGATCCGTTCACGGCCGGCTGGCTCCTCGTCGAGCGCGGCCTTGTCGATCTCGTCGCTTCGGACGGCCACCGTGCCGCCCGACCGCCGTTTCTCGACGAAGCTCACAAGGCCGTCCGGGCTCGCCTCGGCCCCGCGGCGGATCCGCTCTTCGCGGGCGTGGCGCTCCGCCGACTCGCCGCGACGAGGGGCCAAGAGCTGCCGACCCGTTGACCGTGCCAGGCCCCGTAGCCGTGGTCGGGCTCGGTGCGATGGGAAGCCGGATCGCGCGCCGGCTCCTCGACGCCGGGCACGAGCTCCTCGTCTGGAACCGGAGTCCGGCGAAGGCCGCCGTCCTCGCCGATCTCGGAGCGATTCGGGCCGAAACTCCGGCTGCGGCCGCGCGTCGCGCGCAGGTCGTGATCACGATGGTCTCCGGCCCGGAGGCGCTCCGAGACGTCACCGAAGGGCCTGAGGGCGTGGCCGCGGGAGCCACCGCGGCGATGACGGCGATCCAGATGTCGACTGTCGGACCGGCGGCTGTCGCGCGCCTCGCATCCGTGCTGCCTGACTCCGTCGAGCTGCTCGATGCGCCCGTGCTCGGCAGCGTGGGGGAGGCCGAGACGGGAACGCTCACCGTGTTCGCTGGAGGCCCGCCCGACCTCGTTCGGAAGTGCACGCCGCTCCTGACCGCGCTCGGCGCCGTGATTCACGTCGGCCCGGTCGGCGCCGGGTCGGCCGCGAAGCTCGTCGCGAACTCGACGCTCTTCGGCGTGCTGGGCGTCCTCGGTGAGGCGGTCGCGCTCGCCGACGCATTGCAGCTCTCTCGCGAAGCGACGTTCGAGGTGCTCGCTGCGACGCCGGTGGCCGCTCAGGCCGAGCGGCGACGCCCGTCGATCGAGGCGGGTGACTACCCTGTCAGGTTCGCGCTCTCACTCGCGAGGAAGGACGCCGACCTCGTCCTCGAGGCCGGCGCGGCTTCGGGAACCGCCCTTCACCTCGCCGCAGCCGCCCGGGCCTGGCTGTCCGAGGCGGAGGAGAATGGGCGCGGCGGCGAGGACTACTCGGCGGTGCTCGAGCGCATCATCGCCCGGTGAGAGACGATCCGACCGCGCTCCCGCCCGACCTTCCCGTCCCCGAGGACGACGGCGCCGCGTCGCACCTGCCCGGCATGCCGATGCCCCCGCTCGCCCTCCCGGCGACAGACGGCGGCACGGTACGCGTGGACGTCGTCCCGGAGGGGGCCGACCGGCTCGTCCTCTACGCCTATCCTCGCACGGGCGACCCGCTCACGGCCGACTGGGACCTCATCCCGGGTGCGCGGGGCTGCACGCCCGAATCGTGTGGCTTTCGGGATCACTCCGCGCTCCTTCGGGACGCCGGCGCCGCGATCGCCGGCATCTCGACGCAGGACACGAAGGACCAGCGCGCCGTCGCCGAGCGCCTGGGCCTCTCTTTCCCGCTCCTGAGCGATACGGATCTCTCGTTGACGCGGAGCCTCGGCCTGCCGACGTTCACGATCGGCGGGCACACATTGATGAAGCGGCTGACGCTCATCGTCCGCACCGGCGTGATCGAGCATGTCTTTTATCCGGTTTTCCCGCCGGACACGCACGCGGCCGCCGTCCTTGCGTGGCTCGAGGCGCACCGGATCGAGTTCAGGGAGGAGCCGCGTCGCGCTAGCGCTGCGCGGCTGCGCCGATCTCCCTGAGCGAGGAGAGCCGCGAGAGCGACTCCACTTCGATCTGGCGCACACGCTCGCGCGTGAGCCCGAGGCGCTGCCCGATGTGCTCCAGGGTGTGCGGCTCCTCGCCGCGGAGCCCGTACCGGAGCTCGAGCACGCGGCGGTCGCGCTCCGGCAGCGACTCGAGCGCCCGGTCGAGCGCCTCCTTCTGGAGCCGTCGCTCCGTGAGCTCGTCCGGAAGCGGCTCGTCCCCCGCAACGAGATCGCCGAAGACGGCATCCTCTTGCTCGCCGATCGGCTGGTCGAGGCTGGTCGACGCGCGTGCCGCCGCGCGCACCTCGAGCGCCTGCTGAAGGGGAAGCCCCGCCTCTTCGGCGATCTCCTCGAGCGTCGGCTCGCGCGCCAGCTGCGTCCATAGGTAGCGCTCGGCACGTTGCATCTTCTGCATCCGCTCGACGACGTGGACCGGCACGCGAATCGTTCGCGCCTTGTCGGCGATCGCGCGCGCGACGGCCTGCCGGATCCACCAGGTCGCGTAGGTCGAGAACTTGAGGCCCCGTCGCCACTCGAACTTTTCGACCGCGCGGATGAGGCCGAACATCCCTTCCTGGATCAGGTCGAGGAACGGGAGCCCCTGGTTGCGATAGTTCTTTGCGATCGAGACCACGAGACGCAGGTTGCACTCGATCATCCGCCGCTTCGCGGTCATGTCGCCGCGCTCGATCCGCTTCGAGAGCTCGACCTCGTCGGCCGCCGTCAGGAGCGGGTGCCGGCCGATCTCACGGAGAAAGAGCTGCAGCGCGTCCGTCGTCGTCTCGATTCCGTCGTCGAGGTTCCGGGGCGGAGCCGTCGGTTCGCGCGCCGGCTCCTTCGGCCGCTCGATCACCTCGACGCCGCGCTCCTCGAGCTCGCGGTTCAAGGCCTCGACTGCGGGGGCCTCGAGCTCGAGGACGTCGACGGCCTCCGTCACCTCGGTCGCTTCGATGAATCCGGCCGCTTCGGCCCGCTCGAGGAGAAGCTGGATCTCTTCAGCGTGGATGAGGGTCCCGGAGTCCTGCGCCATAAAGCGGTTTAACCTAGCAACCGCGTCAGCCGGTACCCAATGGTGCCCCCACCTGAAACTTCGCTCGGAGCGGCTTTCTTCGCACGCACGAGAACCGGCGTTATGTCAAGTTGCGATTCGGAGGCCGAGGAACCCGGCCGCGTCCTCCACCACCTCGTCCCTGAGTACGAGCGGCCGCGTCTCCCCGAGGCCGAGCGCGGCCGCGGAACGGTCGAAGAGCGTTACGTTCGGCCACTGGGACTCGAAGGTCGACCACCAGCGAATTCCGGCGGCGCCGGCATGCCGCTCGAATAGCGCCGCCGCGTCCGCCTGCGTGCGCCCGCGATCGTGCGTCGCGACGAGCGACGGGCGCAGCGCTTCCGCCGCGAGGGTCGTCGGCTCGTCGAGATCGACGAGCTCGGAATCCGCAGCGAGATCGAGGGACGCGAGCGCCAGCGGCCGGCCTCCATGGCGGAGATCCGCCGCCTCGAGCGACGTCCCGGTGAAGCGAGCCAACTGCTCGACGACGGCCGAGACCGCCCGCTCCGTCACGTACAGGCATCCGTAGTGCAGCGGATTGTCGTGGCGGCCATGTCCCTGCGCGATCCGCGGAAACCAGAGCGCGCCGCCCCGCGCCGCTGGGTCGACGTCCCGATCCCAGGGGAAGCAGCGGTAGAGGATCAAGCGTAGGAGCCGGCCCGCTCCTGGCTTAGTGCTGACAGGAGCTCCTGCGTCTCCCCCCGTCTGATCACGTCGATCGGACGTCGGTTGCGGAGGTGTGGGTTCAGGCCGAACAGCCACTTCTCCGCCGACGACGGCTCATACAGGCGGAGCAAGAACGCCATCGTGAGCTCGAGCAGGTCAAGCCGCTCGGCATTCTCCTCGTCGATCCCCTTGCCGTGCCGCCAGCGGCTGACCTGCGCCGGGCTGACGCCGAGCGCGTCGGCTAGGCGCCGTTGTGACCGAAAATCCTTGCTCAATGCTTCGACCTTGACGGCGGGAGCCACGGGCATGCCCTAACGATAGCGCAACGAAAAGCGTTGCGGACCCCCTGAGGATTTCCCCACATCTCTTGCACAGGCTGTGGAAACGGCGTAGCGTGGCGCGTTCATGCTGCAGCCGGTCGACCCGAATGAACGCTTCCGGATGCGGCGGGAACAGGCAAGAAGAAGGCGCGCGGTCAGGCGCGTGTCCGCCCTCGCCCTCATCGCGGTCTCCGCGGCCGCGGTCGCGCTCGGTGCGCGCTTCCTGAGCGAGGGGGAGCGCGCCACGGGCTCGTCCGGCTCGACCGCCGGAGAGGCCGCCGCGAAAAAGCCCGAGAGGCGGACCCCCCGCCCGCTCCCGGACGAGGTCAGAGGCGTCCACGTGACCATGGCGCTGCTGACGCTCGAGGGCAAGCTGGACGAATATCTCGCGTACACGGACGAGGGTATGACCGCGCTCCAGCTCGACGTCAAGGACGAGAACGGCGAGGTCGCGTTCCGGTCGAGGCATGCGCCGCTTGCGCGGCGTGTCGGCGCGGCGCGGGACTACTACCGGCCGGGACCCGTCGTCAGCAAGATCAAGGCGAAGG
>JALZEM010000097.1 GCA_030862005.1 Actinomycetota bacterium
ACTTCGAGCTCGGGCTCGCGGGGGAGCAGTGGATCTTCCTCTCGTACTCGCTGACGCTCGCGGCGCTCTACCTCGTCGGCGGCGCGACCGGAGACCGGATAGGAAGGCGAAGGACCTTCACGGCGGGCGCCATCGCGTTCGCACTCGCCTCGGCCCTCGCGGGCGCGGCCCCGAATGCCGAAGTCCTGATCATCGCCCGCGCGCTCCAGGGCGTCGGAGGGGCTTTTCTGACGACGAACAGCCTCGCGCTTCTTCGCAGCGTCTACGCCGATCAGGCCGGACGCGCAGTCGGTCTCTGGACCTCGCTGACGAGCGTCGCGACGATCGCGGGACCCCCCGCGGGCGGCGCGCTCGTCGAATGGGTCGACTGGCGCTGGATCTTCTTCATCAATCTCCCGCTCACGGCCGTGACAATCGCCCTTGTCCATCTCGGCCGATGTGAGGAGCGCGCACAGCTGCGCGTGGGCCGGCTGGACGTTCCGGGCGCGGTCCTCGCCGCCCTCGGATTTGGTGCGCTCACGTACGGCATGGTCGAGGGCGCCGAGAAAGGCTTCGGCGGGTACTGGTGGGCGTTCGCGGTCGGGGCGGCGGCGCTCGCGACGTTCGCATGGGTCGAACGACGCGTCGACGAGCCCATGCTTCCGTTCCACCTCTTCCGCGAGCGCAACTTCGCCGCTGCCAACCTCGAGACGTTCCTCGTTTACGCCGCGCTCTACGGCTTCTTCATCTACTTCACGATCTATCTGCAGTTTCTCGGCTTCACGCCGTTCCAGGCGGGCGTGCTGAACATTCCCGCGAGCGCCATCATGATCCTTCTCGCCGCGCGCTTCGGCGCGCTCGCCGACCGGCGCGGACCGCGACTTTTCCTGTGTGCGGGGCCGGCGCTTCTCGGCGTCGGGACACTCGTCTTTCTCGCCGTCGACGAGAGGAGCGACCTTTGGACGTTCGGTGCCGTGTCCATCGCGATCTTCTCGCTCGGGCTTGCCATGCTCGTCGCTCCGATCACGGCGACCGCGCTCAAGTCAGCGCCCATGGAGTACGCGGGTATCGCGTCCGGAGTGAACTCGACCGTCTCGCGGCTCGGCAGCCTGCTCGCCGTCGCGCTCATTGGGCTCGTGATCTCGCTCGTCTTCGACGCGCGGGTCGGCCGAGACGACGCGGTCCCGCTCGCGAAGAACGAATCGGAGCCTGCGCTCCGCGAGGCGTCGCAGGACGCGTTCCGTGCGGGGATGCTCCTTGCGGCCGGGCTCGCGTTCGCCGGCGCAGCGGTCGGTGCGGCAGGGATCTCGAATCGGGAGGCGAGCGGCGACGCGGTGCCTACCGGACCGGCACCGGCGCAAGCCGGAAGTTGAGCGCATCGGCACGCTCACGGCACCGAGCGACCGCTTCGTCACGCGAGTGGCCGAACCCGTACAGGATCGCGAGCCGGTAGCTCTGGGCGTCATTCACACCCTGCTCGGACAGGTGAAGGCCTGGTCGAACGAGGAGCTCGAGCCCATCCTCGGGATCCGGAACCGCTTCGACCAGCGCGTCCTCGAACACGCGGACGACGTAGCTGACGCCGAAGCCGTCAGGACGTCCGCCGTGCCACTCTGGATCACTCCCGAGAGCGAGTGTCATCAGCGCGTCGTAGGTTGAGCGTCCGTGGAGGCCGTGAACGAGGGGCGCGAACTGCGTCGCGATCCGCCCGTTGACCTCGATCACCTGAGCGGGGCCGCTCTCCGGGACGAAGAACTCGACGTTGAAGAAGCCGCCGTCGAACCCCGCGGCGGCGAGCACGCGCGCGGCGACATCGGAGAGTTCCTCCTGCTTCTCCTCCGAAAGCCTCGTCGGATACTCGAACCGCTCGAAGCTGAGCCTCCCCGGGTACTTGACCGAGTCGGTCACGCCGATCGTTGTCGCACGACCGGCATGGACGTAGCCCTCGAGCGTGACCTCGAGCCCGCTGAGGAGCTCCTCGGCCAGGAACCCGTGGGCGAGGTCGGAGCTCGCGCCGGCGAGCGCGGCGATCTGTCCGTACCGCGTGGTGTACCGGTCGATCTCGTGGAGGTCGGCCAGCTCCGACTCGTCGTCGATTCGGAACGCGTTCTGCGAGAGACGGCCGACGACAGGCTTGACGAAGAACGGAAGGTCGAACGGAAGCTTGTCGTCGAGGATGGAGAAGCTCGGAGTCGCCTCGGGCGCCGCGCGCTGCTGGAGCGCACGTGACGTCGGCTTGTGCTGGCAGGCGAGCAGAGCCTTCGACGTCGGTCCGGTGAAGCCGCGCCGCTCTGCGACGATCGACGCGAGGAGCGCGGACTGGTCCTTCGTTCCGACGACGCCGTCGGCAGGCAGTCGCTCGCACTCGCCGACGAAGCTCGCGGGATCGAAGTCCGCGAGCTGGTCGAGATCCGATCCGACGTAGCGGACGCGGTATCTGTCGGCCGAGCCGGCCGCGTCGATGCACGTGATGTCCCGCGCCTGCGGGCAGAGGACGAGGATCTCCTTCATGCTGGCGTCAACGCCCCGCGCGGGAGAAAAAATCCTACAGCCTCGCGGCCAACGCTCAGTACAGTGGCGGGCGTGATCGCCCGCAGTGATGTGGTCGGCAGCCTGCTCCGGCCCCGGCAGCTGCTCGACGCGCGCGAGGCGGTCGCGCGGGGCGAGCTCGCGCAGGCCGATTTCAAGCGGATCGAGGACCGAGCGGTCGACGACGCGATTCGCCTCCAGGAGGATGCCGGGCTCGACGTCGTCACGGACGGTGAGATGCGGCGCCTGTCGTTCCAGTCGCAGATGACGGAGGCCGTCGACGGCTTCGGCGAGTGGGATCTCGACGCGTTCCTCTGGGGCGAGTGGCAGAGCGAGGAGCTCGGCGAGATGCACGTCGAGCGTCCGCCGATCGGCGTCGTCGCGAAGCTTCACCGAAGACGCTTTCTCTCGGCAGAGGAGTTCACGTACGGGCGCGCCCGCGCGAGCAAGCCCCTCAAGGTCACGCTTCCGAGCCCGAGCCTGTTCGCGAACTTCTGGGATGCCGAGCGCTCGAGCGCTGCCTACGCTCGGCTCGAGGACTTCCTCGGCGACGTTGCGGAGATCCTCCGCGAGGAGGTGGACGAGCTCGTCCGCCTGGGGGCTACCTACATCCAGCTCGACGCGCCGCACTATCCGCTGCTCGTCGACCCGGCGTACCGCGACTTCTACGAGAGTCGCGGCTGGCCCGCGGACCGGTGGCTCGAGCTTGGCCTCGAGCTCGACAACCTCGTTATCGGTGAGCGGGACGGCGTCACCTTCGGCTTCCATCTCTGCAAGGGGAACCAGGCGAGCCGCTGGCTCGTCTCGGGCGGCTACGACTGGCTCGCCGGTCGGATCTTCCCGCGCATCCGCGCGGATCGCCTCCTGCTCGAGTACGACGACGCCCGCTCCGGCGGTTTCGAGCCGCTCGCGGCGGTCCCGGAGGACAAGACGGTCGTGCTCGGCCTCGTCACGACCAAGAGCGGTCGGCGGGAGACGGTCGACGAGCTCGCGGCGCGGATCCTCGAGGCGAGCCGGTTCGTCCCGCTCGCGCGCCTCGCGCTCTCGCCGCAGTGCGGCTTCGCGACATCAGTCGTCGGGAACGCGCTCTCGCCCGAGGATGAGCGCGCGAAGCTCGAGACGATCGCGCGAACTGCGGCAACCGTCTGGCACTAGGCCGGTGCGGCCTCCTCCCGGCGCCGCGCGGCATAGATCCACGCCGCAACCCCGAGGCAGCACACGCTCATGAGCGTATACGCGGTGGGCTCGCCGGCCGACTCGGCGAGCGCGCCGCCTACGACGGGCGCGACGGAGGCTGAAAGCGCCCAGGCGAGGTTCATCAGGCCGATGACGGCCCCGCCGCCGATACCGGCGAGCCGCGCCCCGGCTTCGCCGAGCGGGTAGGAGAGAGTGCTCAGCGGCGCGTGGAAGAGCGCGCGCAGAAGGACGAAGGCGACGAGGACGGCCGTCGCGGCGCTCGCGACCGGCAGGAGGAGAACGCTTCCGAGGAGGAGGACGCCGGCTCCCGTGAGGGAGAGCCGAAGCGCCCGTTCACCCGTCCGGGCTGCGATCGTGCTGGCGACGATCCATACGGCCGCGCCGAGGGAGAAGATCGTTCCGATCGCGCCCGCGGAAAGGCCGTTGTCGGCGAGCTGGAGCGACACGAGGAGCGGGACCGTCGTCGTCAGCATTCCAAGGAGCGCGATCATCGCGATGGCGCTGACGATGTGGCGCTCTCCGCGTGCCGCTCGGAGCGTGCTGCCGAGCGGCGGGCGCGCGAAATCAGCCGGTCCGGGCGGGCGGCTGAGCGCAAGGAGAACGACGATCGCGGCGGTCAGGCCTGCGATCCCGACGAACGGAGCGGCGACGCCGGCGACATCCGAGAGGTTGCCGGCAAAGGCGGGACCGACGAGGTGCGCCGCGCCGCCCGCGACGACCGTTCCGCCGATCGCCGTCGCGCGGCTCCGTGCTGCGGCCGTCGAGACCAACGTCGGCCCCGCAGTCCAGATCGCGCCGAACGCGACGCCGAAGCCGACGCGGCCCGCGAGGAGCATCCAGTACGAGCCGGCGAAACCCTGGACGAGGGCCGAGACGGCGATGACAACGCCCGCACCCACGGTGAAGAGGCGCGCGCCCATGCGGTCGGCGAAGAACCCGATCGGGACGGAAACGACGATCATCGCGATCGGCGTTGCGGCGAGAAGTGCTCCCGTCTCCGCCTTCGAGATCGCAAACTCCCGCGCGAAGGTCGGGAGCAGAGGAATGATCGCCGCCTGTAGGACCTCGCTCGTGAAGATAAGCGCGTAAACGAGGAAGATGACCCGGCGCACGGGACGCGAGGCTAACGGAGACGCCGAAAGGCGTGAGATCAGCCGTGACGATCTATTCGGGCGCCGCTTCGGCGGCCGCCGTCCGGAGGAGGGACGGCACTGCCCACACCGCGACGGCGAGCGCGGCCAGACCCACTCCGAGATAGAGCGCGCGCAGCGGCACGAACGACGCGAGCGAGCTCGCGGCGAGGCTCCCGATCATCATCGACGAGAACGCGAGCCCGCGACCCGTGATCCCGACACGCGCCTGGAGGTGGTGAGGGGCGTGCCGCTGGCGCTCGCCGATCAGCGTCGTCACGCTCACCCAGATCGCGAGCGTGAGGGCGGAGAAGGCGACGAGCGCGCTCCAGAAACCGTTGGCGCCGGCGAGCCCAATCGGCGCCAGAGCGCTAACGAAGATACCGCCCGCGACGAGCCAGAGGCCTTCCATGTGCCGCAAGGCCGCGCCGACGAGCAGGCCGGCGGCAATACCCATCGCCGCGCCGACACCGAGGATCCATCCCACCTCGTCCGCGTCGAGGGCGACCTCGTCACGGAGGAACGGGACGATCAGCGCCTGCGCGCCGATCACCGTCAGGTACCAGAGAAGCTGGACACCCGTTAGGAGACGGAGAACCGGCGTCTCCCAGATCAAGGCGATCCCCTCACGTACCGCGTCCCTCGCGCGTCCGTACGCCTCCTGGGCGGGCGCGGCGAGCGGCCGCCGGATGCGACTCACGAGAAGGGCGGCGACGACGAAACCGGCGCTCTCGACGGCAACGGCGGGTGCCGCGCCGATCGACGCCACGAGGACTCCGCCCGCGAACGGACCGGCGATCGACCCGGTCGCCCATGCAGTCGAAAGGGCAGCTTGTCCCTGAGCGAAGTTCGCCGGACCGACCACGTCGGCCACCGCGCCGAACGCGGCCGCGTCCGCAAACGTCCGGCCCACTCCGACGGCAAAGGCGCATGCGAGGGCGAGTGCGATGGGAGGATCGGCGCCGAGCGCCCAGAGCGGCAGCACGCCCGCGCAGAGAGCCTGTCCCAGATGCGAGCCGACCATCATCTTCTTGCGCGAGTGCCTGTCGCCGACGACGCCCGCAGGCAGGCCGAACACGACGTACGGAAGCGCGGCGACGGTGAAGACGAGGCCGGCGAGCGTGGGCCCGCCGCCGCCGTCGAGGACGAGCCAGGGAAACGCCACGATTCCGATGCCGAGCGCGAAGTGGTCGCAAACCTGTGCGGCGAGGAGCCGGCGGCCGTCGCCCGTGCGGGTCATCGCGTTCGCAACGGCGTCGGGGTGGATCACGCCGAGAGGGTAAACCGCGAGGCCGGCGACGAGCCTTAGAGTTGCTCCCCCGAACGCACGTTGATCGACAGAGGGAGCCGGACATGACGGTTGTTCTCACGAAGCGGGCAGACATCGATCTCGCCGCCTTCCGGCGGGTCGCGTGGCAGGAAGAGGGCGTCGAATTCAGCGCCGAGGCTCTCGACCGCATGGCCGAGACCCGGAAGTCGTTCCTTGACCTGATCGAGAATGAACCCGACGTCGTCGTCTACGGGACGACGAGCGGAGGCGGCGAAAGAGCACGCTTTCGTCTCAGCCGTGAGGAGATGGAGGAGCAGGGTCGGCGCCCGCACCTGGGAAGCTCGTCCTGGGGTGAGGCTCTGCC
>JALZEM010000101.1 GCA_030862005.1 Actinomycetota bacterium
GATCCAGGAGGTCGCGGGCAGCCGTGAGCTCGTCGGCCCCGAGGTGGTGATCGCGCACCGTCTGCTCAAGACCCGTGCGGCGGAACTCGTGGGCCACGGCGCGTTCGCACTGACCACCGCGGCCGCGGCCGCCCGGTTCGACATTCCGACCGAGGCTGGCATCCCGCTTGCCGAGACCTACGAGCACTACCCAACGCCCATCAGCGCCCACGTCTTTCCGTTGCGGCAGCCCTGAGTTAGCCCGCAAGCCGCCTTCACCTCGCCGCCGTTCCGCGTGGTCAGTCGGTCGTCAGGAACGACCGGGCGATCACAACTCGGTCGCGGCGGCGCCGCAACTCTGGCTGCATCCGATAGTCCTCGGAGGCGGGACGGCTCTTCAGAGACGACGGTTCGACCACGCCGTCACGACGATGAAGGTCGCGCGTGCAGCGAAGTCAGAGCTCGCTCCGCTCGGCTCGAGGGCTGCTGTGACCCTCGGGAACGACTCCCTGATCTTCGAAGCCTTGCAATACCCACATCGCCGTCGTGCGAACGAGCTCGCTCTCGTCGCTCAGGAGTTGGGTCAAGGGCTCAACGGCGCGCGGGCTCTTCATCCGTCCAAGCGCCGCGGCCGCCATCGCGCGCACCGGAGGAGACTCATCACGGAACGCCGCAGCGAGCGGCTCCACGATCGTTCCGAGGGTCTCCGGATTCGAGTGCTCGAACTCCCCCAAGGCAAGGGCGGCGTTGGCACGGACGGCCGCGTCCGAATCGGCGAGAGCAGCCATGAGCGGCGCGAGGGCACGACGATCGGGAATTTCGATGAGCGCGTTTGCCGCCGCCCGGCGTGCTCGCGGCGCGTCCGCCTCGAGCGCCTCGATCAGGCCGGCGACGTCGCGCTTCCGCTTCATCCGCTTGATCCTCGGCGAAAAGAACTCGAGCACCGGGCGATTCTCTCACAGTCGCTGGCGCGTGAATCGGCGCGGCGAGCTTGACGGGGAGCCGGGCACGCGCCGAGAATCGGACCGTGGTCGGACCTCGCCGCGCGAAGGCGCTCAAGGCGATCCCGCTCTTTGCTCGTTGCTCGCGCCGGCAACTGGCGGACATCGCCGCGATCGCGTACGAGAAGGAGTTCCCTGCCGGGTCGGAGTTGATCCGTGAAGGCGGGGCCGGTGACTCGTTCTTCGTGCTCCTCGAGGGGACGGCCGACGTGTCCGCCGAAGGAGAGAAACTCCGCGACCTTGCCGCCGGCGACTTCTTCGGCGAGATCGCGCTCCTCGCGCATTCGGCAAGGACGGCGTCCGTCGTAACGACGTCGCCTGCGCGAGCGATCGTCGTGCCCGGACGCAGGTTCCGATCGTTGCTCGGACGCCAGCCCGAGGTGCAGCTCGTCGTCCTCGAAGCCCTGGTCAAGCGCGCCCGCACCGCGGCCGTCTGAACGCTTGTGGCGGTCGCGAGCTCACGCTCGCCCGCCCCTCACCCCGTTCGTATCGGGTCCCGGGTGCTCTGCTTTCGGAGCGAGCCGGCAAGCGCAGCCTCGGCGAGGGTCCAGGCCTTGATCCTCGCCTGCTTCCCTCGAACCTCGAGCTCGTTCACGAAGATGAGATCATCCCGGGAGCGTCGCAGGAGTTCCCACGTCGACTCCGCGATGAGAATCGGATGCGGCGTTCCCTTCGTCATTGCTTCCAGGCGCGCTGCCGTGTTCGTCGTGTCGCCGACGGCTGCGTACTCGAGCCGGCGCGCCGACCCGACCGTGCCCGACATGACCGGACCGCTGTTGACCCCGACGCCCATGTTGAAGCCGTCGCCAAAGCGATTCTCCCGCAGCCACCCGTTGAAGCGAGGCAGACGCTCTCGAAGCATCTCACGTGCTGCGTCGAGCGCTCGGTCTGCATGATCGGTGACCTCGAGCGGCGCGCCGAAGACGGCCATGATCCCGTCGCCCATGTAGGCGACGAGCGTCCCTCCGTTGTCGAGCACGGCATCGCTCATCGCGCTCAGATACTCGTTCAGGACGTCGATCACGATGTCCGCTGGCATCGTTTGCGCGAACGTCGTGAACCCGCGTAGATCGCCGAACATGACCGTCGCGTTCCGGCGAACGCCGGCGAGCCGCAGATCCTCGTCCGTCCGTGTCAAAACCTCGTCCACGATCTGCTCCGGGACGAAGCGCGAGAACGCGTCTCGGACTTGCCGGCGCTCGAGCTCGCGGAGCCGCTTCTTCGCCAGGCCTGCGTTGATCCTCGCGCGGAGGAGCACGGGGTTG
>JALZEM010000159.1 GCA_030862005.1 Actinomycetota bacterium
GAGTGGTACGGGTTCCCCTCGCGCTCGTACTTCGCCCGGATCTCGTCCGGGTCGGCGCGTCCGACCGCCGCGAGGACGGTCGCGGCCTGCTCGCCGCCCATGACCGAGATGCGCGCGTTCGGCCACATCCAGAGCTGCCGCGGCGAGTAGGCGCGCCCGCACATCCCGTAGTTCCCGGCGCCGAAGGAGCCGCCGACGATCACCGTGAACTTCGGCACCTGCGCGCACGCGACCGCCGTGACGAGCTTCGCGCCGTCCTTCGCGATCCCGCCGGCCTCGTACTCCTTCCCGACCATGAACCCCGTGACATTCTGGAGAAAGAGAAGGGGCACTCGCCGCTTGCAGGCGAGCTCGATGAAGTGCGCACCCTTGAGCGCGCTCTCGGAGAACAGGACGCCGTTGTTTCCGAGGATCCCGACCGGAAATCCTTCGATTCGGGCGAAGCCGCAGACGAGCGTCTCGCCGTAGAGCGGCTTGAACTCGTGGAAGCGGCTGCCGTCCACGATCCGGGCGATGACCTCCCGCACGTCGTAGCCGATGCGGTAGTCCTCCGGGACGATCCCGTATATATCGGTCGGGTCATGGAGCGGCTCCTCCGGCTCCTCGAGCTCCCACGGGAGAGTCGGCCGCGCGCCGTTCAGATTGGCGACGATCTCGCGGGCGAGCGCGAGCGCGTGCTCGTCGTTCACGGCGTAGTGATCGCTCACGCCCGAGACCCGCGCGTGGACGTCCGCGCCGCCGAGCTCTTCGGCCGTCACCTCCTCGCCCGTCGCGGCCTTCACGAGCGGCGGCCCGCCGAGGAAGATCGTTCCCGTGCCCTTGACGATCACGGTCTCGTCGCTCATCGCCGGCACGTATGCGCCTCCCGCGGTGCACGAGCCCATCACGACCGCGATCTGCGCGATCCCGCGAGCCGACATGACGGCCTGGTTGAAGAAGATCCTGCCGAAATGGTCACGGTCCGGGAAAACCTCGTCCTGCAGCGGGAGGAACGCGCCGCCCGAGTCGACGAGGTAGATGCACGGCAGGCGGTTCTGCTCGCCGACCTCCTGCGCGCGCAGGTGCTTCTTCACCGTCAGCGGGTAGTACGTCCCGCCCTTGACGGTGGCGTCGTTCGCGACGACGACGCACTCACGGCCCTCGACGACGCCGATCCCCGTGACGATTCCGGCCCCCGGTGCGTCGCCTTCGTAGAAGTCCCAGGCGGCGAGCGCGTTCAACTCGAGGAACGCCGTGCCGGAATCGATGAGGCGGTCGATCCGCTCGCGCGCGAGCAGCTTTCCGCGTTCGCGGTGACGCTTGACGGATTCGGGTCCTCCGCCCGCGGCGACCTGCTTGGTGCGCGCGCGGAGGTCGGCCACGAGCTCCTCCATGCGCGAGCGGGCCTCGGCGAAGCCGGGCTCGTCATGCTTGACCCGCGACTCCAGAAACACGGCGAAACCCTACGCCGCGAGGGCGATGAAGGGCCGCCGGCGGCTTACCAGGTTCTTACAAAGCGCTTGCGTGCGGCAGAAAACTACTGCTTAGCGTTCCCACGCGTCCCCTCCGACGACAAGGAGTCGCTGAATGCGGAAAATCGCGGTATCTGCGGCGCTCGCCCTCACGTTCGTGCCGACGGCCTTCGCCGGCCCGGCTGCGACCGCCGCCGACCGAGCCCGCGCCGTCAACGATTGCCAGATCCTTCGGCCTGCGATGAACAGCACGCTTGGCGCCGGGACCTTCCGACGCGCATTTGGGACCGCTCAGCGCGCCCGGCTGGACGCGTTCCGGAACTGCGTCGCGCGGTTCACCGTCGCCGAGCACCAGAACCGGCATCAAGCGGTCGTGCAATGTGACGAGAGCACGGCCGCCAGCACCGACGCGGACGCGTTCGGCCGTTGCGTGGCGGCGACCATGCGGGCGAAATCCCGTGCCGATCGCCGCGCGACGATGAACGCTGCGCGGACATGCAAGACGCAGCAGGCGGATGCCGCCTTCGCCTCGACGCACGACGGAAAGACGTTCGGCGAGTTCTACGGAACGGGCGAGAACGACCGCAACGCGTACGGCAAATGCGTGGCCGCGGTCGCGCGCGCGCAGAACGGCGGCTGAAGATCGCCGTAGACCAGAACTAGGACGTTTGCCCGATGGGCAAGCGCAGCCCGTCCCCCGGGGGCTGCGCTTGCCTCCCTTTCCGCGGTGGCCTCACGACCTCCGTACACCTCCTGGCGAACTTCTTACAGAAGCCGCACAGCGTTCTGCATCGGAGGTGGTCTCCTCGCTTCCACCTCTTCCACTTCGAAAGGAGCATTCGTGCGAAAAGCGATCCCCATCTTGGTCTCCGCCGCGGCGGTGCTCGCGTTCGTCCCGGCAGCCGCCGCGAAGATCGTCATCGGAACGGGGGGCAACGACACGCTGACGGGAACCGATCGCCGCGACTACATCTTCGGGAAAGCCGGCGACGATTCGATCGCGGGCCGCGGCGGTTCCGATTACCTCTTCGGGCAGCGGGGAAGCGACGACGTCTCGGGTGACGGCGGCGCAGACCAGGCGTGGGGCGGACCCGGAGCGGACAGCCTCGACGGCGGCGCCGGACCGGACTCGCTTCATGCCGGGGGCGGCGTCGACATGCTCGACGGCGGTAACGGCGGCGACCATCTCTACGCGGCTGCGGACGATGGCGCGATCGACACGCTCGATTGTGGCGCCGGCTGGGATGTCGCCGTGATCCGGTCGAACGACCAGCACGCGAACTGCGAGCGTGTCCGGACCCGCACGACCACTACCCCGTCCGCGCACATCTTCAAGGGCACCTCGGGGAATGACGTCATCTCAGGAACGGAGGAGCGGGACCTGATTATCGGCTTCGCCGGCAACGACGTCCTCTCCGGCCTTGGAGGCGGCGACTTCATCTGGGGGAACCGCGGGAACGACACCGTTAACGGAGGAAACGGCCCTGATTGGGCGTTCGGCGGCGAAGGCGACGACGCTGTGAACGGAGACGGTGGTCGCGACCACCTCTGGGCGGGACGCGGCACGGACACCGTGAACGGCGGCGCAGGGAACGACGACATCCACGCCGCCGCCGACGACGCCGCGGTCGACACGGTCGACTGCGGCGAGAACGAGAACGACAGGGACCGCGCGATCATCCGCGCGGGCGACGTGGCCGTGAATTGCGAGCGGCTCGTCACCTTCTCCGACTAGGGACGCCACCTCAAATGGCGCGAAGCCTGCTCCGGCGGGCTTCGCGCCATGCTCCGGTGCCACGTACCAGGTCATCGAGGTGCGCGGCCGTGCGCGCCTCGAAGCCGGGCTGGCTGCCTGCACGCTGCGCCGGCGCCTACACTGGCCGCCGATGGACGCGCGGCTTCTCACGCGCTTCGGCCTCTTCGTCGAACCGGAGTTTCTGGAGGCCGAGACCTGCGCACGTCTGTGCGACGAGATGCGGACGAGCAGGATGGAGACGGCGACGGTCGCGGCGAGTGAGCGGGGAGACGAGGTGGACGAGAGCCAACGACGGACGAAATATGCCGACGTGTCCGACGCGACCTGCGCGGAGGTCGCTTCCCGCTTCGACGCGCTGCGGCCCAAGCTCGCGCGCCATTTCGGCGTCGAGCTCACGGGGTCACAGCCCCCGCAGTTCCTCGTGTACGAGGAGGGCGACTTCTTCGGCACTCACCGCGACAACACGAGCGAGCGCGACGCCCCCGAGCATGCGCGCGAGCGCGTGCTCTCGGCGGTCGTCTTCCTGAACGAGGCGAGCGAGGAGCCGCACCCGGGCGCCTATGGCGGCGGCGCCCTGAGCTTCTACGGCCTGTTCGAAGGAAAGCCCGACGTCGGCCTCCCGCTCGCGGCTACGCCGGGGCTCCTGGTCGCGTTCCGCTCGGAGGTCCCGCACGGCGTCTCGCCCGTCACGCACGGGGAGCGCTACACGATCGTCAGCTGGTACTTCTAGGCGAGCTCGACCTCGAGCTTAGTCTCGGCGACGCAGTGATCGCGACGCTCGATCTACGGCGGCGAGCCGGAGCGCCCCATCAGGGAGAGCGGCCTACGCGCCGGCGCCGACGGGCGCCGAGAGGGCCGAGCGAAGGGACGCGACGTAGTCGCGAAGGGCGTCCGGTCCGCCTCCGTCAGCGACTTCGACCGCACGGCTCCCCACCACCACGCCGTCCGCGAGCGCGGCGGCTCCGGCTGCCTGCTCCGGCGTCGCGATACCGAAGCCCGCGAGCAAAGGAACGTCGGCCACCCGTCGCGCTCGCTCGACCAGCCCCGCGAGCTGCGCGGAGACGCCGTCGCGCGGGCCCGTCGTCCCGGTGAGCGAGACGAGGTAGAGCCACCCGTCGGTGCGCTCGGCGGCAAGGGCGATTCGCTCGTCCGGCGTCGTCGGCGCGACGAGGTGGATGCGCGGGAGATCCGGCGCCGCTTCAATCGGGAGGTCGGCCACGATCAAGCTCGTGGCGCCCGCGGCGCGAGCGTCGGCCCAGAAGTGCTCATAGCCGTACGCCTCGAGGATCGACGCATACGTCATCGGGATGAGCGGGACGTCCACGTGCGCCCGGATCTCGGCCAGGCACTCGAGGCACGCCGCCGTCCGCATCCCACGCGCGAGCGCACGCTCGCCCGCAAGGCGGATGACGGGCCCGTCCGCGAGGGGGTCGGAGAACGGGAAGCCGATCTCGAGGAGGTCGGCGCCGGCGGCGACGGCGGCCTCCGCGAGCTCGGGCGTCTCCGGCCCCGCCATCAGGTAGATCGAGAGCCGTTTCACCCCGCTCCTCCGC
>JALZEM010000172.1 GCA_030862005.1 Actinomycetota bacterium
CGTCCTCCTCGTCCGGTACGGTCCGTTCAATCATGAGCGTACAGGCCAGCCCGAGCGGTCCGTTCAGTTCTACAAGGGATCGATCGTGATGTGATGCACATGATCGCCGGTTGTCACCCGAAATACGCGAGGCTCCTCAGAACGTCACGCCGAACGTCACCGGCACCGACCCGGCGATGCTCTCGCCACGCTCGAACAGCGTGTGCGCCCTCGCCTCGGCGAACACCCGGAGCCCCGCGATCACCCGCTCGAAGCCGACGCCGATGTTCGCGCCGATCGACGTGCGCGACTCGCGATAGGCGAACGTCGCCCAGTCCGGATTGTTGGGACAGGAGATAACCTCCCCGTCGCGAAGGCACAGCGCCGTCGGCCCCTGATACTCGGCCGACTTCGTGCGCCGATGATACAGCCCGGCCCCGATCGGATCCGCGTACAAGCGCCACCCTCTGAACTGCGCCGGGATTCGGACGAACACGGCTGCCGCGGCGATCTGATTTTCGTCGGTGCGGCCGAGGCAGTAGAACTGTTGGACGCGCTCGCACGCGAACGGTGACCCGGATACGCGGCCTCGTTGATACATGCCTTCCACCCGCAGCTCCGCGCCGCGGTGCAGGTACATCGCGGGCAGACTGACCGCGCCGTGGTAGCCCTTGCCCGAGGCGTGCGCGCTCGACGTGACGCCGACGCCGCCGCCGATGGAGAGCCCGTCGAGTTGAGCGGTCGCGGTGGTGGAGGTCAGCGCGAGCGCGGCGAGAGCAATGGTCGCAGTCCGCATTGTCATTACCCCGTTGTCGAGACCCTTGACTTTAGCTACCTGACCGCACCTCGCTCGCTGCCACGACCGGCAATCCGATCGGCTGCGCTTCCTGAATGCGCGACGCGAGCGCGAGCACCGTCTCTTCCCCCTGCGGTGGTCCGACGACTTGAAGCCCGACCGGGAGTCCCTCCCCGTCGAGTCCACACGGCACCGATGCCACGGGTAACCCCGTGAGGCTCAGCACGAACGTCGGCGCGATCCAGTCGACATACGTCTTCATCGCCTCGCCGGCGATCGTCTCCGGGTAATTCCGCTCGACCGGGAATGGCGGAACCGCCATGCACGGCGTTACGAGATTGTCGTACCGCTCGAGCAGCCGCCGCAAGCGGTGCCAGATCTGCCCCCGCACCTGCTCCGCCTCGGCAAGATCCTTCCCGCTGAGCTCCAGCCCCGCGCGCACGTTGTTGACGACGTTCTCCCCGCACTGGTCGATCTTGTCGAGGTGCGGCCACATCTGCGCGACGAACCAGAGCCCGCGCAGCGCGAGGAAGGCCGGCCGCCCGACCGACAGGTCGAGCTGCACCTCCTCCACGTGGACGCCCGCTTCCTTCAACCCGAAGACCGACTCGCGGCAGATCGCCTCGATGGTGTCGTCGATGCCGATGCCGGCGACGTCCCGACAGTAGGCCACGCGCAGCCCGCGCCGCGTCCCCTTCTCCACCGCGCCGACGAAATCCCGCCCCGTCGGCTGCGAAAGCGGCGACAGCGGACTCGGACCGCTCATTGCCTGTAGCATCAGCGCGACGTCCTCCGCCGTCCGCGCCATCGGCCCCGTGACCTGGAGCGTGTCCCAGACGTAGTCGCTCGGGTATGTCGGGACGAGCCCCGGCGACGGCCGCAGCCCCACAACGCCGCAGAACGACGCCGGGATGCGCAGCGATCCACCGAGGTCCGTCCCTTCCGCGAGCGCGATCATCCCCGTCGCCAGCGCCGCCGCCCCGCCGCCGGTCGACCCGCCCGCGCTCCGCTCGAGGTTCCACGGATTCCGCGTCCGCCCAAAGACCTCGTTGAACGTGTTCCCGCCCGCCGCAAACTCCGGCGTGTTCGTCTTTCCAATGACGATCGCCCCCGCCTTGCGCAGCCGCTGCACGACGAGCGCGTCCTCCTTCGGCACGTTCTCGCTGTACAGCTTCGACTCGTAGGTTGTCCGCAGCCCGCCGACCGGGGTGACGTCCTTGATCCCCACCGGCAGCCCGTAGAGCAGCCCCGCGTTCTGCCGCCCCCGCAGCTCCAGCGCCCGCGCCTCGTCGAGCGCGCGCGGGTTGACCGTCACGACCGCGTTGACGGTGCCATTCAACTCCTCAATGCGCGCGAGGGCGGCCTCCGTCACCTCGACGGGCGAGAGATCGCGGCTCAACAGGAGCCGCCGTAATTCAGTTGCCGAAAGCTGCCGTCCCGGACCTGAACGTCTCCGACGAGATAGGGTCATGCGCGCGAGGAGGGAGGAGGGAGGGTGGAGGCGGGAGAAAACATCACGCACGCCACGTACTGGTGGTGCGAGCGACGGCACCCGCGATAGCGTGGAAACATGATCGAATCCTATCGAGACCTGATCGTCTGGAAGAAGGCCATCGCGCTGGTGTTCGAAATCTATGGACTGAGTCGCCGATTCCCTGCCGACGAGCGATTCGGGTTGACTGCCCAGCTCCGCCGAGCAGCTATCTCCATCCCATCCAACATTGCCGAAGGCCACGGCCGTCATCATCACCGTGCCGAATATCGTCGCTTCTTGTCAATGGCCCGAGGTCAACCAAGGAGCTCGAAACTGACCTCGTGATCGCGGAGGGTCTGCACTACGTCAGTCCTCGCGAC
>JALZEM010000208.1 GCA_030862005.1 Actinomycetota bacterium
GCCTCGCCGACGATCCAGTTCCACTCGTCCTCGTCGACCATCTCGCGGTTGTCCTCGGCGAGGAGGCGACCCGCCCTGCAGTCGATAGCGATCAGCCTGGTCTTGCCGAAGTCGCGGCAGAAGCTCCAGCGGCGGCCTTCGCTCTCGCGGTCGGCGCGCAACGCGTACTCCCGAAGGATCGGTCCAGCATCATCGGCCTCGCGCACACGCGCGAAGAGCTCGTCGTGTTCGAGCTCGCGAGGCGAAAGGTTGCCCAGGTGCTGATAGATCCAGTAGGACATGAACGCGCCGACGATCCGCTCGTCCCACCACGGCTCCGCACGCATGCGCTCGACCCACGCGTGCGAGATGTTCCAGTCATCGTGGACGTCGTGGTCGTCGAAGAGCATCGCGCTCGACACCGTGGACAGGAACCAGCGAATGACTGGGTCCTGCCACGACTCCCAGTAAAGACGCGTGTACTCCTCGAAGTCGGCCACTTCCTCGCCGGGCGGGTCATTGACGTCCCGGCGGGCGCGGATGAACTCGAGCGTCCGGGGCGAGACTTCGTCCGCGTACACCTGATCGCCGAGGAGGAGGATCGCCTGTGGCCATTCCTCGGGTCGCTCGTTCTGCATGCGGAGCGCGAAGGCGTAGAGCGCGTCCAGGCCTCGGCCGTGCTCGTGCTCGTCGGGGGAATCCGTATACGGAGGCTCGTGGGGGGCTGACACGCGGCAGGAACCGAAGAGGATCCTCAGGTCGTGGTCGCCGTGGATCGTGCGAATGACGCTCGGAGCGAACGGAGAGTCCTCCTCGGGCCACACCTTCTGGCCGTCGAGCGCGACGTCGTACTCCTCGACCGTCCCCTCGTCGAGGCCGCCGATCGTGACGAGCGCATAGTGGTGACCCTCCACCTGAAACGTACGAGCGCGATGGCCGAGGACTTCGACCTCGCACGGCGCGTCGGATTCGACCCAGATCGTGGCGTCGTTCGGCCCGATGTGGCGAAAGACGGGGCCCAGAACGAGGTTCGGCACGTCGGGAGCTTAAGGGCGGGGTTTACGCGGAGACACCACGGGCAACCAGGTGAAGAGAGCCTGACCGAGGAGGGACATGTCCAAACCAGGGCGCAACAAGCAGCGGATCGAGCAGGATCCGAAGGCTCCGAAGGAGGACGAGGTCTTCAAGAAGGGGACACCGCCCGACGTGACGAGCGTCCGCGCGAAGTCGACCGTCCACCGGAAGGTCACGGCGGACAAGTGGAACCAGTAGCGCGAGCCGCCTAACCAAGCGGGTTGGGCGGATCTTTCTACCGAACGTTCTACCGCTTTAGGGCGGCCTAGAGACGCGCGACTTACGACGGCGGGTCTTCGTGAGCCGTCACGACTACATCGAACGGCTCAAACGAACACATCTCTGCGCGATGTCAGGCTCGTACTCACGGAGAGGCGAACTGACCGCCTTTGCGCCGCGCGCTGGGGCGAGGGTCTCCACGGCCTTCTAAGAATTCCGAGGCAGTCGAGCGGGTTGCCTGATCAAGCGTGTAACAACGGCGCGCCCACCGTCGTCTACGTGAGCGGGAGCGGAAAGCCGAGGGGCGCGTCGCGAGTTTGTCCTCGCAGGGGGCTCCGACGTCACTAGGCCCTTCGGCCCCGCTCCCCCGGAGTTAACGACGCATGGGTAGTTTCGGTTCACTCTCCTCGGGCTAGCCGATTGGGGAACCAGTAGCGAGAGGCGCCTAACCGTGCGGGTTGGGCGCCTCTTTGTACCAAAGTTTCTACCGCGTTCGCGCACCGCAAGCTTCACCCGCGTCCGGAATCGAGGGGGGTGAGTCGTGGTGACGGATGTGACGGCGGCAATCCTGCTTTTGGAGCACGATGCGGCGATCCGCATGGTCTGCCGTGTCAATCTCGAAAGTGATGGTTTTCGCGTCGTGGAGGCCAAAACGGTCGAGGAAGCCGAGCGGCTCTTGAGCACCGAGAGGATCGGCGTGGTGGTGACCGACTCACAGATCACCAAGCCCGGAGATGGTCTTCAGTTCGCGGCTCAGGCTCGCGCCGACGACCCGGACGTCGCCCTCGTCCTCATGACGACGGGCCGATCGGACGAACCAGTCGATTTTGCGGACGCGTACTACGTGAAGCCGTTCGACCTGGACGATTTCCGTGCAACCGTGAAGCAGCTCGCAGATCGCGGGCTCGGCCTAAACCGTGACGAGGCAGCGAACGGTGACTGTGGAGAGGTCCGTCGCCGTCCGGAGCGCGGTGAGCGTACCCGGAACGGCCAGCCGACCTCGTCTGCCTAAACCGACCGGTTCGACCTGGCGCGTAAACCGTTAGGCGTCGTGCTTCGGCCAAGGTCGACCCCTTCGGCCTCGTCACGGAACGCGATACGGCGCGCGTTCACGGAGGATGTCGAGATCGCGAGCGCCGCCGAAACGTCCGTCGGCGGGCGAGTACCCGAGCAAGATCGGCGCTTCCACTTGACGCAGCGGAGGGGTCACGCAGGGTGAGGACGCCGCCGAGGAGCGGCACGCATCGGGATACGTCGCCAAGACTGACAACGAAGTTCGGCCGCAGGATCGGTCGCGCCGAGGTCCCTTAGCCGGGCTTCTCGCCCTCGTGCTCTTCGAGCGCCCGCGCGAGCTCGACCTTGTTCATCTTCGAGCGGCCCTCGATTCCCAGCCGACTGGCCTCTGCGTACAGCTCCTCGCGCGTGGCACGCATCGCGATGCGGGCGCTCGTCTGCCCGTCGGAGCCGTTCGCGCTTCTCTTCGGCTGCGGCCCGCCGTCCTTAGCGTAGAGCTCCTCTGCTCTTTGCTTCGCGTTGGGCTGAAAGAAGCCAAGCAAAACGAGGCCCCAACCTAGAAGCACTCCGACAACCGCACCCACGAAGAAGCCGAGCAAAATGTCGAATGGCGGCGGCGGCATAGACGTTTGTTCCTCGTCCTGGGCGAAACAAAGCGTGCATTTCCGCATTTTCCGGGCGTTGCGTCAAGGTGCCAGACTCCAGCGTCGCCCCATCGCATTAACTAGCTGTGTCGACGGAGCCGTCGCGTAGCTCCGCGAAGACGAGCGCTCATCACCCGGGAGTGCCGTGCCGTCCAGGAAAATTCCTCTCCCCGATTCGTAGCCGGGAGCACGTAGACGGAGCTCCTCGTTCCGCTGAGCGATCCTCCTGAGCCTGAACGCGCGCATGTCGTCCGCGCGGCGGGGCCGCTGCGGCGCATCTCGCCGCGCAACGTGGTCGACGCACGCGCGCGATGATCTCGGCGGCCTCACGCCCGACCGCGACGATCCTCCGCCCGCTCATTCGGCGCCCCTCAGCCTCAACGCCCTCGGCGATCCTCCTGATCGCGCCCTCCCACGGCTCGCGTTTCGGAAGGGGACGGGATGATCGCCCGCCCCGTTCGCGCGACGACCGCCTCCAAACGATCCCGACGTCGGGACGAAGGGACGCGTGCGCGTCGCGACCGGAGCGTTAGCCTCCGAATCGTGAACGAGCTCGAGTTCTACTCGGCGGCCGCACAGATCATTCCCGTGCTCCTGCTCGCACTCGTGCTCGAAGGACGTCTGTTCGAACTCGAAGAGCGTGCCGAGCGGCTACCCGAGAGCTTATGGATCATCGGGTTAATCGGCGCGATGCTCGCCGGCGAGGTAGCCGCGCTCAGCGCGCTGGCGGCAGGGAAGGCCGCGACCGCGCTTGAGGACGCCATCATCATGCTCGCAATCTTCTACGGCGTCGTGCTCGTCGCCGCGCTTCCCGTCCTACCGCGTGTTCGCGCACTGCGCGACGCTCTGCCACGGTGGGTCGCCTTCGTGCTCGAGAACGTCCTCATCTTCGGGTTCGCGCTGCTCACGGTGCTCGCCGCGACGGGTGTGATCCCGGCGCGGTCACTCGGTCTCGTCTTGGCGGGAACGGTGCTCCTTGTCCTGGTCGTCGCGCGGGGCTGGGTGATCCTTTCGAGGCGATCGAAATGACCGGCCGCGCCGTCGAGCATGCGCCAGAGGAGTGAGTTCGACTTGAAGATCGACTGCGCGGCCCTGCTCCACGCTCAACCGCGGTCCTCGTCCCTCTCCCCCGTGCGCCCGGCGAGAGAAATGATCTGCGGCGGTGACGGCGACGACACGGATTCGTGCTTTCGGCTCGAACGACGCGGTGTTCGCGGGCCGCGGCGGCGACGCAGTCATCGGTGGCCGCGGTCGTGACGTGGTCGTCGGCGGTCGCGGCAAGGACCGGTTGGTGGGCGGCCCCGGAAGCGATCTCCTCTCCGCAAGGGACGGGATCGCCGGGAACGACGTACTGGCCGGCGGAGACGGAAGCGACATCTGCATCGCCGATGCCGGTGACACGAGGATCGGCTGCTGAGGCGGCCTGCGCCGTCAGCAGCAGTGACGTCTGGACGCGGATCGCCTGGGCGGCCTGAACTCCAGGTCGCCTCTGCCGGCCAGTCCGGCCTCGCGCGCTCGGCGTCCCGGATCTCACGTGCGGCGATTACCTGACGTGGATCCGCTCGTCGTTTCTGTAGACACGCCAGCCGAGATCGGAGCGTGACGATGGTTCCGAACGTTGCGTCTTCATGGCGCGTGCGGCATGATCGGCACAGCCTCCGAGGGGAACTCAGAGTTAAAGCGGAGACGCGGCCTGGCGACCGAGGATCTCATTCAGCGGCGTGTGTCTTGGCGTGGTGGTGGTTTGCCTCTGCGGCCCTCGTCCTCGGGGCGGCTCACGGCAACCCTCGTGGCCGCCGCCCTAGCGGCACTCCTCCTGGCCGCTCGAGCAGATGCCGGCGTCCCCGAGGACACGAGAGCAATCCTCGGTGGCCTCGACACCGCCGTCGCATCGGGCTGGCTAACCGAAGCCGAGGCGCGCGAGTATCGCGTGATCGTGCGCCGCTGTCGATGGACGGTGCCCGACCTTCCCGCTGCGCGCCGTGCCGAACTGGCCGCCGTACTTCACGACGTGCGCCTCCAAGCTGCGCGCTACGTCCGCCCGCGGGCACACGCGGTCTTTGCGATGCTCGACACGAACACGGCCTACTTCGCGAGCTCCGGCGTCCCACCGCCGAAGACAGACGTGATCGGAGCTGACGGCATTCTCTACCGCGCTTTTCCGGGTCACGGACTTCAGTTCCACCCGCTCGGGAACTTCGGGCGTCTCAATGGGCACGTCGCCCGCGGCCGCATCCTCAAGACGCAGCAGCTGAGCGCGGCGCTGCGGGCGCGCGCGGTTCCCCGCTTCTCCGGGTGGGGCTGGGAGTACTACTTCCCCTTCGGCGGCGGCAGAGCGCCGTGGACCTCCGGGATGGCACAGGCGGTGGGCGCACAGGCACTGGCGCGAAGCGCCCGCTTGCTCGACCAGCCTCCGCTGCTTCGCGCCGCCCGCAATGCCTTCGTCACGATCCCCAACCGGCTTCTGCTACGTCTGTCTGCGGGCCCGTGGATTCGCCATTACGAGTTCAGCACGATCGTCGTCTTGAACTCGCACCTCCAGACCTTGCTCTCTCTCCGCAAGTACGTGCTCATCTCCGGTGACGCGTCTGCGAAGTCCCTGAACGACAAGCTGCGCCGGACGGCGACCAGGCTCCTCTGGCGCTTCGACGTCCGTGGCTGGTCGCTCTATTCGCTCGGCGGCTCGCCCGCCTCCCTCAACTACCACATGTACGTCGTGGACCTCCTCGAGGAGCTCACGCGTTATTACCCGGCGAATCGCGTCTTTGCGCGTTATGCCGCCCGCTTCCGCAGCTCCCTCGGCACACGAGCGAGACAGATTCAGTTGCTCGACTCCGTCCCGTTCCTCGATCCGAGCGACGACGACCTCAGCACATGGGCTAACTAGCCGCTCTTCCGGCTCCGGCGCCACATGCAGCCCAGGTGCCGATGAGGGGAGCGCGTCGCCGTTGCCCCTCGGCGTTCACGCTTGCACCCGCCGCGTTGTCAGACAGAAGGACAGCGCGCCTTGAGATCGTTCGCGTCGAACCGAGCGCGCGACGGTCAACGAAGGGAGGTCATACCGATGCAGCGAACGAGTGGGGGGCCGTCAGGAGAATCTGGGCGGAACAAGGCGGTCGTTCAACGATTCATCGAGGAGGTTCAGAACAAGAAGAACATGGACGTCTTCGACGAGCTCAACGCACCGGACTTTGTCAACCTGAGCGCGCCGCCAGGGATGCCGACCGACCGTGAGGGCGGCAAGATGTTCCTCGGCGGCTTCTTGAGCGCGTTTCCAGACTCTCACGTGATGATCGACGACATGATCGCCGAGGGCGACCGGGTGGCGACGAAGAAGACGTTCACGGGCACGCACACGGGTGACTTCGACGACATTCCGGCGACCGGGAACCGCGTCACGATCCAGTACGTCGACATCCTCCGCCTGCGCGACGGCAAGATCATCGAGCACTGGCTGAGCATGGACCAACTGAGGTTCCGTCAGCAGCTCGGAGCCGTACGCACCTAGCCGGACCGACCCGGGCGTTCCGGCGGACGGCACCTCCGGGGAGGTGCCACGGCTCGAGTTGCGACGTCGACAGGCGGTCGACGATCCGGCCGGGTCAGGTGACTGTCCGCGTTGCGTCGGCATCGACCTGAAGGAATCTTTCGCCCGTTAAGAGGTAGAGCCACGGTACGATCGGCAGCCGCTCAAGCGAGCGTTGCTTTCGGGTAGGGGCGGGCGGCGCTCACTGCTTCGTTCGAGAGGACCGGTAGAACTCGACGCTCACCCGGACGAGGGAGTTGCGGCGGTCAGCGGCGCGTATCCTTGGGGCGTGCGCCACGCCGCAGGGGTCTACCTCGCCGTGCTCTTCATAGCGGTCCTATCCGGCTCGTCCCAAGCAGCGCTTAGGCTCGACCCGGTCGCCAGGGGCTTCGACAGCCCGGTCTTCCTCGGTTCGACGCCCACGCATCCGAACCGCCTCTTCGTCGTCGAGCAGCGCGGCGTCGTGAAGATCATTCAGAGCGGGCGCGTGCGCTCGACGCCTTTCCTCAACATCCGCGACCTCGTCCGGAGCCCAGAAGACGGGGGCGGCGGCGAACAGGGGCTGCTCTCGCTCGCGTTCGACCCGAACTACGGGACGAACCGCCGGTTTTTCGTGTACTTCACGAATGTCAACGGCGACATCCGGATCGTGTCGTTTCGGGTCGACCGCGCCTTCAGCCGCGCAGTTCGAAGCACGTCCCGCCGGTGGGCCTCGATCGCGCATCCACCCGCCACGAACCACAACGGCGGCCAGGTCGCGTTCGGACCCGGCGGTTACCTCTACTTCGCCACCGGAGACGGCGGCGGAGCCTGCGATCCGGGCGACCGGGCACAAGACCGTTCGAGCAGGCTCGGGAAGCTCCTTCGCCTGAACGTCAGCGTCTCCGGTGCAAATCCGGTCCAGGTCGGCTACGGGCTCCGTAACCCGTGGCGCTTTTCCTTCGACCCGGCTACTCGCGACCTCTACCTCGCCGACGTCGGCCAGAACACTTGGGAGGAGATCAACCGCACGCGGTACGGCGCGAACGGTGTCGAGAACTACGGCTGGAACGAGTACGAGGGCCCGTACCGCATCGCGTGCGACAGCGGCGATCGGCTCAATCTTCCGTCCCGGACCTATCACAAGCGTCCGATTCACTGGTACAGCCATTCGGTCGGTTGCTCGGTTACCGGCGGCTACGTCTACCGCGGCGAGACGATCGCGCAAGCGCGCGGGCGCTACTTCTTCGGCGATTACTGCAGCGGCAGGGTCTGGAGCTTCGTGATTCGAAACGGCGCGAAGGCGGATTTCGGGCCGCATCCGAACTTGACCGTCCCGGGCAACCTCTCGTCATTCGGCGTCGGCCCGAGGGGCGGTCTCTATCTCGTCTCGCACAACGGCGGTCGGATCTACCGGCTTGCGGCGGCATAGAGGGAACCGCGGCCCCCTGTGGCCGCGTATCTACGCTTGGACCCATGCGCTCTGCGGTCGCCAGGCTCGCCCTGTTCGCGATTCTCTTCCCCGTCGGATGCGCGTCTGACGGGACCGATCCGGCGTCTCCGCCCCCTCCGAGCGAGACGGCCTCTGCCACGACGACCGAGACCGAGCGCCGGGAGCCGGCTCGCCTCCGCCTGGAGGAAGTCGCGACGGACTTCGAGAGCCCGGTTCACATCACCGCCGCGCCTGGGGAGCCCGATCGACTCTACGTCGTCGAACAGGAGGGGCAAATCGAAGTGCTCGAGAACGGGAGCCGGCGCGCTGAGCCGTTCCTCGACATCCGCGAACTCGTCGAGGCCGGCGGCGAGCAGGGGCTGCTCTCCGTCGCCTTTCACCCCGAGTACGAGGAGAACGGGCGCTTCTACGTCGACTACACCGACGTCAACGGAGACACCCGCGTGGTCGAGTACCGGGCCGAGGGCGAGCCGAGACACGCGGACGCGCAGCCTGAACGCGTTCTCCTCGAGGTCGACCAGCCGTACTCGAACCACAACGGTGGCCAGCTCGCGTTCGGGCCCGATGGGCTCCTCTATGTCGGGATGGGCGACGGGGGGAGCGGCGGCGATCCGGATAACCGTGCGCAGGACCTCGGCGACCGGCTCGGCAAGCTTCTCCGGCTCGACGTCGACGACGAGGGCGCCGACTGGGAGATCGCTGCGTACGGCCTTCGCAACCCGTGGCGGTTCTCGTTCGACTCTCGGACCGGCGACCTCTACCTGGGCGATGTCGGCCAGGGCGCGTGGGAGGAGCTCGACTACCTGCCCCGCGCCAACCGGGATCTCGTCAACTTCGGCTGGGACGTGTTCGAGGGACGCGCCCGGTTCGAAGACAAGGAGCCAAATCCCGAAGGGCGACTCGTGAGCCCCGTCGTCGTCTACCCCCTCGAGGGCGGTAACTGCTCGGTCATCGCGGGGTTCGTCTACCGCGGCGACGCGATTCCGTCGATTGAGGGGCGCTACTTCTACGGCGATTACTGCAGCGGCACGATCTGGAGCTTCCGGATTGCCGACGGAAAGGCGATGGAGCTGCGCCGAGAACGCATCCGCGTCGAGGGGCTCACGTCATTCGGCGAGGACGGGCGCGGCGGGCTCTACCTCACCTCGCACGAAGGGACGATCTATCGTCTCACAGCCTCGTGAGGTATCAGTTCGTCGATTGCCGCTGGGAGCTCGGGAACCCCGACCGCGGACGCGAGCTTTACCTCGAGCGGCACATCCCCGGCGCCGCGTTCCTCGACGTCGAGCGCAACCTTTCGGCGGCGCCCGGGCGCCCCCCCGTCCACGGGGGACGCCATCCGCTTCCGACCGAAGGCGATTTCGCGCGCGCAGCCTCTCGCGCGGGCATCGGCCACGGCGTGTTCGTCATCGCGTACGACCAGGGGATGACCGGCGGCGCCGCGCGCCTCTGGTGGCTCCTGCGGCATTTCGGACACGACGACGTCGCCGTTCTCGAAGGCGGAATCGGCGGGTGGCTCGGTCCGCTTCGGGCGGGGGAGGAGGAGATCCAGCCAAGCGAGTTCGTTCCGAAGCCGCGCCACGACGACATCGTGGGCGCGGAGGAGCTCGAACGCAGGCTCGGCGAGGAGCGGCTGCTCCTGCTGGATGCGCGCATGCCGGAGCGCTACCGCGGCGAGACGGAGCCTATCGACCCCGTCGCCGGCCACATCCCGGGTGCGCGAAACGTGCCTTTCACCGAGATGTCGTCGCTTCCGGAGGACGCGCTCGCCGCCGATGAAATCGTCGTCTACTGCGGCTCCGGCGTAACGGCGTGTGTCGGCGTCCTGGCGCTCGCACGCGCGGGGCGCGACGACGCGAAGCTCTACCCGGGCTCGTGGAGCGAGTGGTCCGCCCGCGGCCTGCCCATGGAGCGCGGGTAGCCAGCCGGGCGAGATAGCTTCCAGCCATGGAGGGAACTGCCTCCGAGCACGAGCAGCGGGTCACACCGCTCGAGCTCTTCTTCGACCTCGTATTCGTCTTCGCGATCACGCAGGTCACCAGCCTGCTTTCGAACGACCCGACGTGGGGCGGCGTGCTCCGCGGGATGCTCGTGCTCGGCGCGCTTTGGTGGGCGTGGACGGCATATGCCTGGCTGACGAACACCTTGAATCCCGAGGAGGGGGCGATCCGGATCGCGGTGTTCGCAGCGGTGAGTGCGATGCTCATCGTCGCTCTCGCGGTCCCGGAGGCGTTTGACGAGCACGGCGTCCTCTTCGCCGTCGCGTACCTGATCGTCCGGGCGCTTCACCTCGCGCTCTACGTTCTCGCTGCCAAGGGTGATCGCGATCTCTTCGCGGCCGTCATCCGGATGACGCCGTCCTCGACGATCGGTGGGACTCTGCTGGTCGTCGCCGGCTTCCTCGACGACGCGCCCCGCCTCACGCTCTGGGGCGTCGCGCTCGCAGTCGACTACCTCGGCGTCCTGATCGGCGGCGGCGAAGGATGGCGGCTGTCACCACGGCACTTCGCCGAGCGCCACGGCCTGATCGTGATCATCGCGATCGGCGAGTCGATCGTCGCCCTCGGCGTCGGAGCCGCCGGTCTACCTCTCGGCGCCGGCGTGGTTATCGCGGCGCTCCTCGGGATTGCCGTCGCGGCGGCGCTGTGGTGGTCGTACTTCGACTGGTGGACGATCGTCGCCGAAAACCGGATTGCGCACGCGGCCGGAGCCGAGCGGGCGGCGCTCGCACGCGATATGTACAGCTACCTGCACCTGCCGCTGGTCGCGGGGATCGTCCTCTTCGCGCTCGCGATGAAGAAGACGCTCGGCGACGTCGACGAGCCGCTGAAGACCGTTCCTGCCGCCGCGCTCTGCGGTGGGCTCGCTCTCTATTTCGTCGCATACTCCGCGCTTCGCTTTCGCATCGACGGCAGGGTCGCGCGGGGTCGGCTGACCGCCGCCGTCATGCTTCTCGCCCTTTACCCGGTCGCGCGCGAGGTGTCGGCCCTCATGGCGCTTGTTGCGGTGACGGCCGTGCCCGTCTTGCTGATCGTGTACGAGGCGGTTCGGTATCGAGAGCAGCGCGCGCAGGTTCGCGCCGGCGATCTCGGCCTCAGCCACCGCCCGACGTGAAGCGCCGAGGACGTCCTTACGCGGCCGAGACGTCCTGCTGGAAGAGCCCGAACTGGTTTCCTTCCGTGTCCGTGCAGTGTGCGTACCAGCCGATCTCGGGGACCGGTCCCTTGTCGTTGACTATTCCGCCGAGGCTCCGCACGCGGTCCAGGGACGCCTCCAAGTCGTCGACGTTGAAGTAGACGACGAGCCCGCGCTCGGCCGCTTCGCTCCGGTACAGGCCGGCGGTGACCCCGTTCCCGGTATCCGTCATCAGGTACGGGATCTCGCCCGGGCTCGCGTTGAACTTCCAACCGAAGAGTGAGGACCAGAAGCCGTGGGCGCGCTCCGCGTCCTCGGCGCGGATCTCGAAGTGGCTGAGGTTACCTGCCATCGATGCTCCTTTCGCCTATCCGATTTCGATCGCGGGGACGTCGACGAACGAGTCCCGGGCGGGGTTGGCGCGGTACGCCTCGAAAACCGCAGTCGCGACCGCGAGGTCCTGCACCGCGAGCCCGGTGGAATCGAAGACGGTGATCTCGTGCTCGTCCGTGCGCCCGCGTTCTTCTCCTACGAGGATCCGGCCGAGCTCGGCGACATGCTCTCGTCCGAGACGGCCGCTCTCGACGGCACGCGCGACATCGCCGTTGTGGCTCGCCTGCTCCCACTCGTCGCACACGACGCGTGCCCGGACGAGCTCCTCGACGGCGATCTCGGCCTTTCCAGGCCCGTCGGCGCCCATCAAGCTCACGTGCTGCCCGGCATGAAGCGTCCCGTCGTGGAAGAGGACGTCACGCCCCGGCGTCACCGTCGCGACGATGTCGGACGCAAGCGCGTCCGGAAGGTCCGCGGCGACCTCACTCCCTTCCCCGAGCTCGCCGGCGAGGAGCTGCGCCTGGTTCGGCCGCGCGTCCCAGAGCAGGACCTCCCGTTCGCGCGCGAGGAAGGTCGTGGCGACGGCGCGACCATTCACGCCGCAGCCCACGACCGCGGCCGGGCCGACGGTCGGGCGCGCGAGCGTCTCCGCGGCGAGAACGGCGGCGGCGCCGGTCCGTAGGGCCGTGACGGCCCCCGCGTCGAGGAGCGCGAGCAGCTCGCCCGTGGCCGCGTCCGAAAGGAGCACGACGCCCGCCACGGTGGGGAGCGCGCGCGCCGGGTTGTTCGGAAAGGACGTGACCCACTTCAGGACCGCGTAGCCGCCCCCTGCGGCAGGCATGGCGCGGAAATCGCCGTCGGGCGGCGAGGGGATGTACACCTTCGAAGGCATCGTCCAGTTCCCGCGAGCGTGCTCGAGGAACGCCGTCCGCACCACTTCGACGGCGTCGCCGGGATCGAGCGCCCGATAGACGTGGTCGGCGGAGAAGACGGGGACGCTCGGCATCGCGCGTATCCTGACCGATGTGAGGGTCACGGTCTGCGACGTCGGGCCACGCGACGGGCTCCAGAACGAGGCGCGGACGCTCCCGCCGGAGACGCGCGCCGAGCTCGTCAATCGCCTCGCGGAAGCGGGTGTCCCGCGGATCGAGGCCGTCAGCTTCGTCAATCCGGCCCGCGTGCCCGCGATGGCGGGAGCGGAAGACGTCGTCGACCGGATCACCGAATGGGATCGGGCGGCGCTCGCCGGCCTCTTGCTGAACGAGCGTGGCTACGAGCGGCTCGCCGCTACGCCGCTTCACGCCGCCCATTTCACCCTCGCTGCCACCGAGAGCTTCAACGAGCGGAACGCGAACGCGTCGATCGACGAGTCGCTCGCGGGCGCCGCCCGCATCGTCGCTCGCGCGCACGCGGACGATCGACGTGCGACGGTGTCGATCAGCGTCGCGTTCGGCTGCCCGTTCGAGGGCGCGGTCGGGTCCGGGCACGTCTTCCGACTCGCCGAGGAGGTGGCCGGGACCGGAGCGGACGAGATCATCTTCGCCGACACGATCGGCGTCGCCGTTCCAACTCAGGTCCGGAAGGTCGTGAAGGGCGCCTTGAAGCTCGGCCGCCCGATCGGGATCCACCTCCACAACACGAGGAGCACCGGGTTCGCCAACGCCTACGCTGCGCTTCAGGCGGGGGCGACGATCTTCGACGCCTCCGTCGGCGGGCTCGGCGGTTGCCCCTTCGCGCCCAAGGCGACGGGGAACATCGCGACCGAGGACCTCGTGTATCTCCTCCATGGCGAGGGCGTCGAGACCGGGATCGACCTCGACGCGCTGATCTCCGTCAGCGAGTGGCTCGAGGGCGTCCTCGGCCACGAGCTCCCGGGTCAGGTCTACCGGGCGGGCACGTTCCTCCCCGTCGCGGGGTAGTCGCCGGCCGTCGCCGTCCGGCGCACGGCCGGCCGTGACCAGAAGACCTGTCACCGTCTCCTGAGGCCACCGTTGGTGACTGTCCCTGGGACTGTCACCAC
>JALZEM010000239.1 GCA_030862005.1 Actinomycetota bacterium
CACCAGCCGCAGGCGGTCGTGCGCGCGTGGGGTCAGAGCATTGAGGTCGCGCGCCGGTATGCACGCCTTGCGGACGTCGCGTATCGATCGATCCGGTGGCCGCCGGGAAGCGCTCCGAACTGGCAGAACCACCGGTTCGCGCGTACGGCCTCGTTCGTCGTGGAGCTCCCGGCCGGCCCGCTCTCCGCCCGCGCGGCCGCGCGCTACGCCCGCGCCGTGCGCGTTCTCGCGTACCGCGGCTAGCGTGCCGCGTAGGCGACGGCGAGTTCCGCCGCGAGTGCGGCGTTGTCGATCACGAGGCGCTTGTTCGCCGCGATCGTCCGGCCGTCGCTCCTCTCGTGAAGATACGCGAGCAGGAAGGGCGTCACGTCCTGGCCGCGGACACCGCGGCGGTTCGCCTCGCGAACGCCCTCCTCGATGAGTGGCTCGACCTCGAGGCTCTCCTCGGGAGGACGGACGACGAGGATGCCGCCGCGGCCGAGGCTCCAGTGAAGCGCCGCGACATCGGCGGCCTCCTCGGCCGAGTCGACGCGGGCCGAGACTGGTGGCCCGCCCGCCGCCTCGTAGAAGCGCGGCGTCTCGTCGGTCCGCCAGCCGAGGAGCGGGACACCCAGGCTCTCGAGGAGCTCGCCGGTTGCGCGGACGTCGAGGATCGACTTCACGCCCGACGAGACTACGGCGACGTGCGCGCTCGCCAGTTCCGCCAGATCGGCCGAGACGTCCAACGTATCGGCCCATCCTCGGTGAACGCCGCCGAGGCCGCCTGTTCCCATGAAGCGGATGCCCACCATGCGGCAGACCGCGAGCGTTCCCCCGATGGTGGTCGCGCCGAGGGCACGCTGAGCCACGCAGGGCGCGACGTCGCGCGGGCCCACCTTCCGTGCGTCGTGCGTCGCGGAGAAGCGCTCGAGCGCTGCGTCGTCGAGGCCGACACGCACCTCGCCGTCGACGACGCCGATCGTCGCGGGCACCGCACCGGCTTCGCGGACGCGGCGCTCGCACTCGCGCGCGACCCCGGCCCCTTCGCCGACGGGAAACCCATGCGCGACGAGGGTCGTCTCGAGCGCAACGACGGCGCGGCTTTCGACGAGCGCAGTCGCAATCTCGTCCGCGAGGCGAAGCGGCTCACTCACGGCGTCGCTCCGATCTTCGAGACGCACCGAGCGGCTGCCTCGAGCGCGAGCTCGTGACCGCCCAGGAGGTATCCAGCGGCGAATGCGTCTCCCGCCCCGGTCGAGTCGACGACGTCTGCGGAACGAGCGGGATAGTCGGTCACGAGGTCGGATCCGATCACGCGGCAGCCGTTTCGGCCGCGCTTGATCACGACGACCTGGAGCTCGAGGTCACCGAGAAGGGCGACCTCCTCCTCATTCCCGAGCACGAAGTCAGGACTCACGCGAGCCACGAGCTCGGTGAATCGCTCGGCGCCGTACCCTCGGATGACGGTCGTCGACGAGAGGTCGAGGCTCACTTTCGCGCCGGCCCGACTCGCGAGCTCGATCGCGGCGAACGCCGTCTCTGCGAGCGGCGAGCGCACGAGGCTGTACGCGGGAACATGGAGCATCTCGCAGTCGTCGAGCCAGCGGGGATCGAGCTCTTCCGGGCGGAACTCGGTGGACACGCCGCGGTCGGTCAGCATCGTCCGTCGGCCGTCCGACGCGGCGATCGAGACGACCGTTCCGGTCCCGGTCTCTGCCACCGGGCCGGCGAGCTCGACGCCGCGGGAGCGAAGCTCGTCCACGAGCAGCCGCCCGGCCGGATCCCGGGCCCGCTTACCGATGAACCGGGCCGAGTCGCCGAGCGCGACGACCCAGGCCGCCACGTTCGCTGCTTGACCTCCAGGACCGACACGTGTGCGCCCATAGGTATCCGCGTCCGCCGCGATCGGCTCGTCGAGGCGGACGATCACGTCGAGGAGGAGGTCACCGAGGGTGCAGATCATCTCGCGAATCTAGCCCGCGCGCGGCGCACGGTTGCGGGCGATCCGTCACGCATTCGCGCGAAGGTCGGCACAGTGCGCCTGCCACGCATGCGTCCTTTCTCGTTATCGCCCAGGATGGGGAGGTGGGCGGGCTCCCGGTAGACGCGGAGGGGCGCGGCGCAGCCGTACACTCTCGGGGATGGACGGAGAACGCGGCGGCAGGTTCGGGTCGTTCCTCCTCGGCGGCCTCGTCGGAAGCGCCGCCGGCCTCGCTGCCGCCGGGCGCATGAAGGTCAAGGCGACGCGACGGAAGCGGATGACGCC
>JALZEM010000241.1 GCA_030862005.1 Actinomycetota bacterium
CTCGCGAAGATCGCCGAGATGCCAAAACCCGATCGCGCGATGGCTGAGCGGATCCATGCGGTCGTCAAGGCCGCCGCGCCGGACCTCTCACCGCGAACCTGGTACGGGATGCCTGCCTATGCCAACACGGACGGCAAGGTCGTCTGCTACTTCCAGAGCGCGCACAAGTTCAAATCGAGGTACGCGACGTTCGGCTTCAACGACACGGCGAGCCTCGACGAAGGCTCCATGTGGCCGACCTCCTTCGCGTTGAAGGAGTTGACGGCCGCCGACGAGGCGAGGATCGGCGCGCTCGTCAAGAAAGCGGTGAGCTGAGGCCGAGCCCGCACCTTCGGCGGTCGTCCAGCTAGGAGAGGAGATCGATGAACCCCACCACCGTCACCACCCCGAACGAGCTCGAGATCCGCGTCGAGCGGGTCTTCGACGCACCTCGCGCGCACGTCTTCTCCTTCTGGACCGACCCGCAACTGATCCCCGAATGGTGGGGCGACGGCACGGTCGTCGAGGAGATGGACGTCCGTCCCGGGGGGCACGTACCGCTTCCGTACGGCCTTCGGTGTCGTCGAGGGCGAGTTCCGCGACGTCGAGGCGCCCGAGCGGCTCGTGCAGACCTTCCAGAACCACCTGCAGACGCTCGAGTTCGAGGATCTCGGCGACCGGACGAAGCTGACGCAGACGATGCACTTCGCTACGAGCGAGGCGCGCGACACGACGATGCAGTACGGGGTCGAGGAAGGAGCGAAGGGCGGCTTCGCGCGCGTAGACGCGCTGCTGCAGCGGCTAGTGGAGACACGATGAGCATGGCCATGGAGACGGACACGCCCGGCCGAGAATTTCTTGCTGGCCGGAGTAGGACATGTGAGAGCCTGCACAGGAGGGAACGATGAGCGCAAAGAAGGCCACGCAGAAGTCCGCCAAGCGCACCACGGCGAGCGGCAAGACGTCCAAGAGATTCACGGACGAGGAACGAGCTGCGATGAAGGAGCGCGCCCAAGAGCTGAAGGCAGACCAGGACCTGAAGGCGGAGGCGCGCCGCGCAGACGGGGAGAAAGCCCTGCTCGCGAAGGTCGCCGAGATGCCGGAACCGGATCGCGTCCTGGCCGAGGGAATCCATGCGATCGTCAAGGAGAGCGCGCCAGACCTCGCGCCGAAGACCTGGTACGGCATGCCCGCGTACGCCAAGGACGGCAAGGTCGTCTGCTACTTCCAGAGCGCCGCCAAGTTCAAGTCGAGGTACGCGACGCTCGGCTTCAACGACACGGCGAACCTCGACGATGGCGTCATGTGGCCGACCTCCTTCGCGCTGACGGAGTTGACTGCCACCGAAGAGGCAACGATCAGCGCGCTCGTGAAGAAAGCGGTGAGCTGAGCCCAGCTCCTGAACCATCACGGCCACGCGACGGACACCCAGTCACCTGCGCTGCACGTTGCCGACAGCCACGATCCAATCCGCGTCCACGGCGCGCGCGAGAACAACCTCAAGGACGTCAGCGTCGAGCTCCCGAAGCGCCGGCTGACGGTGTTCACCGAGGTTGGCGAGTGGCCGTTCTCCTGAAGCGGGGGCTTCGGAGGAGTCGGGTTTGCTAGTCAAACGCGCATTCGACCGAAACACCGAGATACGCCGAGAACGCGACCGCGAGAACCAACACACGAATCACCACTCCGCCAAGAAAACGAAGACGGACGCCGCGACTGAAAATCACTCCGAGCGGGCGCGTGATCACGGCAAGCGCGGAAACCCAGACCGCTGGCCTCAGAAGGTCCAGCTCGATCTCTGGCTTCCCTGTGCGCCGTGCACGCGCGTGGTCGCGCTCATGTTCCCTTCATGTTCCCTTGGAGAGATGCCAGGTAAGACAACAGCGAGATGGTCTGGGCTACATGCAGCGTCGCACTCGTGATCGGACAGGATCTGGGAGCGCCGCGGCCGAAGCGCGGTGAGGGGAAGGCCACCGCACCGGCTCGGATCTCAGTGCGGGCGATCCCATTGACTCCCCCGGCAGGCTTCTTCAAAATCGGGCCGCTCAACTGACCCGGGAAAAGGGGGCACCATGCGGCGAACACACCGTGCGCTTTTCTTCGGCGCGGTGCTCGGCTTCGTGCTTCTGGCATCGGCGTTGCCCGCTTCGGCACGTCACGAGGCGGACCCGCGCACGAAGAATCTTCATCCGATGGGGGACACCGACGACACCCGTCCGGTCGAGACGTTCAACGAGGCGTTCTTCACTGACATCGCTTTCTGGGGCAAGGTCGCTTACCAGGGGACGTGGGTCGGCGGCTTTCGCACCATCAACATCGCGCCGAAGGGAAAGCCGAAGGTCCTCGCCGAGGTCGACTGCGGCGTCGAGCAGGGGGACATGGGAGTCTACGGCGACCTCGTCTTCCGTTCGGTCGACTTCCCGGTCGCGGCGACGACACCGGCTGAGACCTGCACGAAGGAGTTCGCGGAGAGCGGGTTCGAGGGGATCCAGATCTTCCAGGTCGACAACCCTCGGAACGCAAGCGCGGGCGATCTCGTCACGGCCGTGGCGACGGACTGCGGATCTCATACGCATACGGTCGTGCCGGATCCGCGCAACGGACGCGTGCTCATCTATTCCTCCAACAGTTCGCCGGGACCGCTGTATCCCCGCAACCCGGTCTGGGGCCACCAGTGCTCGGAGCCCCACGACAAGTTCCAGATCGTCGAGGTGCCGCTCGACGCGCCCGAGGACGCGGCTGTCATCGCCGACGTTCCGCTGGGACTGGGCACCAGCCACCACGCGTCGTGTCACGACATCGGCGCCCTCATGAACGGGGACGCGCAGCTCGCGGTCTGTGCGGCTGGCCGCGCCGTCCTCTTCGACATCAGCAACCCGGCGAGCCCGGTGCGATTGCGGGACTTCGGAATCGAGGGCATCGAGCCGTGGCACTCCGCCGCGCTGTCCTGGGACGGGAGCGTCGCCGTGATGGGATGGGAGCCGGGCGGTGGCATCTTCCCGCGTTGCTTGCCCACCGGCGCGCCACTCGCAGCCTTCGACGAGCCTGGCGTCCAGACCGATGACATGAAGAGCATCTTCTTCTTCAACACGACGAGCGGGCGCCTGCTTGGCAAGTGGACGCTTCCGCGTCCGCAGACGGCGCTCGAGAACTGCACGATCCACAATTACAACGTCGTCCCCACGGCGAAGCGGGACGTGCTCGTGGCGGGCAACTACCAGGCGGGGACGTGGGTCGTCGAGTTCACGAACCCGGCGGCGCCCCGGACGGTGGCCTGGTCGGACCCGCCGGCGATCCCATGCTGCACGGACACCCTCGAGGAGTTCGGAATCCCGCTGAGCCTTGGAGGCGCGTGGGGAAGCTACTGGTACAACGGCTTCATCTACGAGACCAACATCACAGAGGGTCTCAATGTCTTCCGGCTCAGCAGCCGCGTCACCGCCGGCGCGCGCAAGCAGCCGTTCCTCAACCCGCAGACGCAGATCGGGCCGGTCGGCTAAGCGCCGGCTCCCGGCGAGTCGAAAACGGAGGGCGGCGTTGCCGCCCTCCGTTCATCGGCTTTCGCGCGCGACGGTCAGGAAGCGCAGATCACGAACGCGACGACCGGGCCGCCGAAGTTCTCGGCAGCGACCTGCCAACAGACCGCAGTCGTTCCCCAGCCGTTGACGCCGGTCGGATCGAAGTCGGAGGGTTTCGGGATGAGTCCGCCTCCGTTCGTCGTCGTGAAGCCACCGCCTCCGGTGACCTTCCACCGGGGGAGGCAGAATGTGGCGAACCCTGCAACGGCGAAAGTCCTGGCCGACTCGAACCGCCGACCCCTCCTTACCACGGAGGTTTTGGGGCGTCACGCGCGTGCACCCGCGATCACTTGCGGCAGCGTTTTACCTGCAAATGAACCTGGTTCGGGCGTGGGCGCGTGCGTCGCGAGACGGCGCGGGTGTCGTTTTGTGATGTGTCCGTTTTGCGTCCGCGCTCTCGTGCCTAGGACGGCAATGCAGTTTGACGCTAGCTCGGTGGGTCGGGACAACGCCAGCGACGACGAGGGCGCGTCACCCGCCCGCCGCCCGCACCCGTGTCTGGGCGGAGCTCCCGATCGGCTGATGGCTACGACTCGTCGACGAGCACGTCGAAGCCGCCGTAGATCATCCGCTTGCTGTCGAAGGGCATCGCCTTCGGATCCATCGAGTCGGCGAGGCGCGGGTCCTTCAGCACCTTGGCGTTGACGCGGTCTCGGTGTGCGCGCGACTTGAAGACGATCCACGCGAAGA
>JALZEM010000028.1 GCA_030862005.1 Actinomycetota bacterium
GTCGGCGTCCTCGTGCTCGCGCCGGTCGCGGCCGTGACATGGCGCGTCGACGCCGACGCGTGGCCCTTCATCGTCGCGACCGGGCTACTCGAGCTCGCGTACTTCGCGCTCCTCGCGAGGGCCTACCGGCGCGAGGAGGTCTCGGTCGTCTACCCGCTCGCGCGCGGGACGGCGCCGGTCCTCGTCCTCGTCGTCGGCGCCGCCGCTCTCGGCCATGGCACCTCGCCGGCCGAGGCCGCCGGCGTGTGCCTCGTCACGGCCGGCATCCTCCTCGTGCGCGGGATCCGGACACGCGCACGCACCAGCGCGATCGCCTTCGGCCTCGCGATCGGGACGACCATCGCGGCTTACACCCTCGTCGACAGCGAGGGTATCGAGCACGCGAACGCGCTCGCCTACCTGCTCCTGCGCGGGCTGATCTCGGCGGGCGTCTACGTGCCCGCCGTGATCGCGCTCAAGGGCCCGGCCGCCGTGTGGGGCGAGCTCCGCGCGGCTACCGTGGTCGCGGGGGTCGGGATGGTGGCCGCGTACGCGCTCGTTCTCGCGGCGCTCCAACGCGCAGACGCGGCGCCCGTCGCTGCCGTTCGCGAGACGAGTGTCGTGATCGCGGCCATCCTTGCCGCGCTCTTCCTGAAGGAGCACGTGACGCGGGGGCGGCTCGCGGGCGCGGCGCTCGTCGCGGGCGGTGTCGCCCTCCTCGCCGCCTAGCGGCGCGCCAGCCGGGCGAAGAAGAGCCAGGCGACAGCCGCGCCGGCCGCGTAGCCGAGCGTGCTCGCGACGGCCGCGCCGGTCGTCCCGTGGTCGGGGATGAGGAGGAGCGCGGCGGCAAGCGTCACGACCATTCCGACGACTGCGACGGCGAGGCTCAGCTCGGGTCGGCCGCGCCGTACGGAGAGGTAGACGACGAGGACGGTGACCGGCGCGTAGACAACGACGCCGGGCAGCAGGAGCAAGAGCGGCCGCCCGGCTCGGTCGAACGCGTCCCCGAAGATGAGCGGGATCGCAAATGGCGCCGCCGCGCCGACGACCACCGCCACCCCAGCCGTGATCAGAAGCGCGCGGAGCGATCCGCGGCCGACGATGCGGGCGGCGCCCTCCTCGGTCTCGTGGACGGCGGGGGCCGTGACTGCGTTGGCCACCGCGGCGGCGATCAACCACATCGCCTCGGCAGCCTGCATCGCGATCGAGTAGATCCCGACGTCGTCGAGCCCCTCGTAACGGTCGAGTACGAAGAGCTCGACGCGATAGCTCACGAGGTTGATGACCTGGACCGCACCCATCGTCACCGCGAGACGCGCGAGGAGCCGTGCGGTGCCGTCACCGATCCGCGGGACGGCGATCGGCAGCCAGAGGTCGCGCGTCGCGGCGAGTGTGACCGCGGCCGTGACCACGTTTGCGATCGTCCAGGCGGTCACGGCGCCGCGAATGCCCGCGTCGAGCCACACGACGAGGACGACGAGCCCGACCGTGGTGAGGACCGGTGAGCCGAGCTGGATGTAGTTCCAGAGGCGTATCCTCGCGAGGCCAAGGAGGATCGCCGACATCGTCTGCCAGAGGACGTTCGGGATCAGTGCCGCTGCCGCGAGGAGGGCGACGTCTGTGCCGATGTCGGCGGCATACCTGCCGAAGAGCGTGATGAGCGGGATGCTTGCGGCGCCGGCGAGCGTGCCAAGCGCGAGCGCACGTTGCGTGAGCTCTCGGGTCTTGCCGCCCTCCTCGCGGAGGCGGTTCGTGACCGCGACGCCGAGCTGCCCGAGGAGGCGCGAGAAGATCGTGACCGTGAGGACCGCGAGGACGTACGCGCCGCGGCCGCTCGGGTCGAGAAAGCGGCTCTGGAGGACGACGAGGACGAGCGCGAGTGGCGTCGAGAGCCCGCGGAAGATCAGGATCTCGACCGTGTTCCGGCCAACGTGGCGCGCGCCGGGGATCTCGCGCGGGCGGATGAGGTTCGGCGCGACGGGCGGCGCGGCGTCGGCTGCGGGCGTCGCGCGGAGCGCGTTCGTCGCGCTGGCGGGCTCCCGAGTTGTCGGCCCAGGATCGCTCACGGCACCGGACTGGCCAAACTGCGTGCTGTGAGCGACTTCTTGACGGAAGGGTCAGTCGACTCGGGTACGCACCCGGTCGGATAGCGTGAGATCGCCCAGGACGCGGCGCGCTCGCGCATCGTGCGGCCTCTGAGATGCGAAACGAGCACCGCGCGGAGTCTAGGATCGCCGGATGGCCGAAAAGCACGTCGTAGACGCGTCGCGGGATCGTTGCGCTTCTGGCGCGATTCGTGACCCACAGGCGCGAGTTTCGGCGTTATCGTCGGGTCAGGGGCGAGGGGGCGAGCCCCTATTCACGCGCGTGTAAATGAATGAAGCTGCGCGCGTTCCGAGCGTCCGCCCCGGGCTCCCCGCCTGGTGGCTCGAGGAGGCTCTCGCCGCCGAGGGGGGTGAGCGCGGGGCGCCGGCGCTCGAGGGCGATGTCGAGGTCGACGTAGCGATCGTCGGCGGCGGCTACACGGGCCTCTGGACCGCGCTCACGCTCAAGGAGCGGGACGGATCGCTCCGCGTCGCGGTCCTCGAGGCCGAGGTGTGCGGCTGGGGCCCGAGCGGGCGCAACGGCGGATTCCTCAACGGCTACTGGACGCACCTTCACCGGCTGCGTCCGATCTTCGGCGACGGGAACTCGCTCGCGATCGCGCGCGCAGGCGCGCGCACGATCCCGGCCATCCGTGACTTCTGCGAACGTCGCGGTGAGGACGTCTGGCTCCGCGAGGGCGGCTACCTCAAGATCTCCGCGGCGCCCGCCCAGGATCGGTCGGTCGACCGGTCCATCACCGCGGCGCGAGAGCTCGGGGTGGAGGAGGAAGCCGTGCCGCTTTCCGCGGACGAGGTAGCGAAGCGCTGCCGGTCGCCGCGGTTTCGCAGCGGCGTCTTCTTTCGGGACGGCGCGATCCTCCAACCTGCGCGTCTTGCGCGCGCGCTCCGGCGCGCCGCGATGGCGGACGACGTTGCGCTGTACGAGCGCACGCGGGTCATCCGGCTGCGCGTCGGCCGCCCGAACACGCTCGTGACTGCGCGTGGGCGTGTCCGCGCGGATGAGGTCGTGATCGCGACAAATGCGGCGGCAACTGGATGGCCGCCGCTCGCGCGCCGGCTCACGAACTTCGGGAGCTACGTCGTCCTGACCGAGCCGGCACCCGACCGTCTCGACGAGATCGGCTGGACGGGCGGCGAGGCGATCACGGATGGGCGAATGTTCATCCACTACTTCCGCACGACTCCCGACGGCCGGGTCATGATGGGAAGCGGCTCGGGACCGATCGGCCACGGCGGGCGGCTGGACGACCGATTCACCGGCGATATCGCCACCGCGTCCCGAGCCGAGCGCGGGCTGCGGCAGCTTCTGCCCGCCCTCGCCGACGTCCGCGTCACGCACGCGTGGGGCGGGCCGATCGACGTCTCGTCCGACCACTTTCCGTTCTTCGGCACCGTCCCGTCCACGCGCATCCACTACGGCGTCGGCTATTCGGGCCACGGAGTCGGGCCGAGCTGGCTCGGAGGCCAGATCCTGGCGTCGCTCGTGCTCGAGGCGAAGGACGAATGGACGGCGCTTCCGCTCGTGCGTACACCCGCCGCCGTGCTCCCGCCGGAGCCGTTCAAGCGCCTCGGCGGAGGCGCCGTCCGCGCGGCGGTTCTCTCGTGCGAGCGCGCGGAGGCAGAGTCGCACCGTCCGTCGGCGGCCGCACGCGCACTTGCGTCGGTCCCCCGACTGCTCCGGATGCCGCTAGGGACACGCTGATCGACCGCGTGTCCAACGACGGCGTAGGGGTTCGTCCCGCGTTTCAGGGTTGTTGGGCGCGGTTCGCAGGGCTAGGCTGGCCATGCTGTCGAAACGGAGGTCGAGATGAGCGTCACGCTTTCGCGTCATCAGAATTTCGTCGGCGGAGCGTGGGTCGACGCGGTCGAAGGCGAGACCGCCGAGATCCTCAATCCGGCGACCGGCGAGACGATTGCCGAGGTCCCGAACGGAAGCCAGGCCGATGTCGACCGGGCGGTTGCGGCTGCGAAGAAGGCGCTGCCCGAGTGGCGCGAGACGACGCCGCAGGAGCGCTCCGAGCTGCTGCTCAAGCTCGCGGAGGCGATCGATGAGCATGCTGAGGAGCTCGCTCAGGTCGAGTCGCAGAACGTCGGGAAGCCGCTCGCCGCCGCTCGCGACGAGCCGCCCGTGTCGAGCGACAACATCCGCTTCTTCGCTGGGGCCGCCCGCTGCCTCGAAGGGCGCGCGACGGGTGAGTACATGCGCGGGTACACGTCGATGATCAGGCGCGAGCCGATCGGGGTCGTCGGTCAGATCGCGCCCTGGAACTACCCGTTGATGATGGCTGTGTGGAAGATCGCGCCCGCGCTCGCCGCCGGGAACGTCACTGTCCTGAAGCCCTCGGAGCAGACGCCGCTCACGACGCTCATGCTGGCCGAGTATGCGGCTGAGATCTTTCCGCCGGGCGTCCTCAACGTGATCACCGGAGACGGCGAGCCCGTCGGCGCGGGCATCGTCCGCCATCCGGACGTCGGACTCGTCTCGCTCACGGGGGACGTCGCGACGGGCAAAGAGGTCGCGCGCGCCGCAGCCGACACGCTGAAGCGCGTCCACCTCGAGCTGGGGGGAAAGGCACCTGTGCTCGTCTTCGACGATGCCGACCCGGCCGCGGTGGCCGAAGGGATCAAGATCGCCGGCTACTGGAATTCGGGCCAGGACTGCACGGCCGCCTCCCGCGTCGTCGCGGGGCCGAAGGTCTATGACCGCCTCCTCGAGGAGCTCGTCCCGGCCGTCGAGTCGCTCCAGGTCGGCGACCCGGCCGAAAATGAGGAGCTCGACATGGGCCCCGTCATCTCGAAGCAGCAGCAGGAGCGGGTGTTCGGCTTCCTTGAGCGCGCGACGTCGCAGGGCAAGGCTCGCGTCTTGACGGGCGGCGACTCGAACGGGAGCCGTGGCTTCTTCGTCAAGCCGACGGTCGTCGTCGACGTCGGCCAAGAGGACGAGATCGTGAAACGGGAGGTCTTCGGTCCTGTCGTCACCGTCCAGCGGTTCGCCGACGACGACCAGGCGATCGCTTGGGCGAACGACGTCCACTACGGCCTGTCGGCGTCGGTCTGGACGCGGGACATCGGGCGTGCACTGAACGCCGCCCGGAAGCTCGAGTTCGGGACGGTCTGGATCAACGACCACATCCCACTCGTCTCGGAGATGCCCCACGGCGGCTACAAGCAGTCGGGGTACGGGAAGGATCTCTCGCTGTACGCGCTCGAGGACTACACGCAGGTCAAGCACGTCATGGCGAAGATCGACTAGGAATGGCGACACGCGCCGAAACCGGGCTCGCGCCGGCCGAGCTGCAGCAGGCCGCACGGGATCATCTCTGGCTCCACTTCACGCGCATGGCAGGCTACGCCGAGGGCGAGATCCCCGTGATCGTCCGCGGCGAGGGTTGCTACCTCGAGGATGCGAACGGGAAGCGCTACCTCGACGCCCTCGCCGGGCTCTTCGCCGTCCAGGTCGGGTACTCGTACGGCGAGGAGATGGGGGAGGCGGCTGCGGCGCAGATGCGAGAGCTGCCCTTCTACACAAACTGGAGCTACGCGCACCCGCGTGCGATCGAGCTCGC
>JALZEM010000324.1 GCA_030862005.1 Actinomycetota bacterium
GACCGACTCCGAGCGGGCGAGCGTGGGCCGGATCGTCTCGGATCTGACAGGCGAGCCGCCGCGCGAGCTTCGCCTCTATCGGACGACCGGCGGCCTCGTGGCCTACCTGACGCTGGCGATGGAACCCAATTGGGCCCTCGCGGACGCGCACGCGCATGCCAGCGAGATCGAGGAACGCATCCGCCGTGAGCACCCGACGATCACCGAGGTGATCGTGCACACGGAGCCGTAGCGGCAGCTCCCCGCCGGCGCAGAGGCTCGCGTCTCTCGCCGACCCGAGGGGGTCAGACCCGCTTGGCCTACCCGGGGAACGGTTCGGCGCCCGCGGGCTCTTCGACGTCGATCGGGTCGTTCGGATTCGCGATCGTGAGCTCGAAGGTGACGTGTGCGCCCGCAAAGCTTCCGAGCGCCTCGCGCACGTCGGCGGAGACGTCGACCCCGAAATCGGCCTCGATGAGGAGGCGGCGAAGGAGTCGATCGTCCTTGCCCGAGAGGACCTGGATCGTCGCCGAGTCGACAGCACGCTCCACCTGCTCCGCGTTCGCGTCCTGGAGCGTCTCAAGGTCGGCTGCGGAGCCCGCTCCCAGCTCCTGCGCGGCTTGGATCAGGTCGTTGATCGCGGCGACGATGTCGAGATTCGCACGAATCTCGTCCGTCTCGTCACCGCCGATCTCGTCGCCCTCCGACGCTTCGGGGTCGACCATCCAGTCGTCGATCTCGAGCTCCTTTAGCCCGGTTGCGCCGTTCTCGCCCGCCTCGGCGCGCAGATCGGCGACCTGCTCTTCGGGCAGCTGGAAGACGTCCTCATCCGTCTCGACGTAGGCGTTCTCGCCGGTCGAGATGAATCGAACCGACCCGCGCTCGCGGCCCGCGGTCTGCGTGTACTCCATGTCTGCGCGCGGGAGCTTTCCCGGCTCCGGAACCGCGAACGCGCCCGTCAGCTCGAAACCGGCAGTCTCGCCGCCCTCGGCCTTCGCCGTGATCTCGAGCGTAAGCTCGCCGCTTCGGATCTTTCCGAGGTTCGCGGCCGTCTCGGAGAGGATCTCGCCGGGGTCGGCGCTCGCCCCGCCACCGCAACCCGTCACGACGGCGGTCAGCGAGGCGAGCAGCGCGAGATGTCTCACTACGGGCTCGTGGTGGTCTCGGTGGTCGTCGTCTCGTCGGTCGTCGTCGTCTCGGTCGTCGTCGTCTCGGTCGTCGTCTCCTCGGTCGTCGTCGTCGTCGTCTCGGTCGGCGCCGGCTCGACCTCCTCGGGAGGCGGTCCAGCCGGAACGAGCCCGCTCTGAAGCACTGCGATGAACTGCTCCTTGAGCGGCTGGAGACGCGACTCGAGCTTGCACGCGTTCAGGAGGTCTGGATCGACGCCCTCGCACTCTGGGGGAGTCGGCCAGGAGTCGATGTTCTCGATGTCCTTGCGGAGCTCCGCGAGCGCGCGGCGGATCTCCGCCAGTTGCTGGTTCGCCTCCGCCGTGAAGTGGACGGGCCCGCCCGTCGTGAAGACGTTCTGGTAGGCCCATCCGAAGGCGAAGCACTCGCTGCAGAGGTAGTTCAGGCCCCATGCCTCGTTTGAGGTAGTCACCACGCTCGGGTCACTGAAGATCAGGACCGCCTGGAAAGCGATCGCGATCGCGGCGCACTCGGAGCAGCTCGCGAAGGCGAACGCGATGTTGGCGTCGTCGACGACGTCCTGGTTGACCCGCACGATCTTGAACGCGAGCCGGAAAACGGTCGTCCCGTCGCGGGTGTTGACGGCGACAGCCGCGTTGTCCTGCGCGTAGGCGGCCGCGGGGAGTGCGCCGGCAGCCCCGAGCGCGAGAACCGCGGTGATCGCTACGAGCGTGATTCTCTTCATCGGGCCCCGTCCTTACGGTGTCGTGGCTGTCGTTTCGGTCAACGTCGTGTCGGTTGTCTCGGTCGGGTCCGTGTTCGTCGGCGTTCCTTCAGTCGGCGTTCCTTCGGTCGTTTCGGTGGTCGGCGTCCCCTCAGTGGTTTCGGTGGTCGGCGTCCCTTCGTCGCTCGGAGCCTCCGTCTCGTCGGCGTCCTCCTCCGCGACGTCGCTCTCGTCGCTCACGAGCGGCGTCTCGCCGAGCTCTTCCTCGTAGCCCACCGGGAGGCCGGGGCGCCCGGTTTCGAGCTCCGCGAACTGCTCGACCGCCCCCTGGATGGTTCCTTTTTCGCCCGGCTGGATCGGGTGGTAGTCGCCGTTCGGCCACCAGATGAACGCCATTAGGCCGACGAGCCCGCCCGTGACGAGGGCGACGAGCGTCCGGCGGATCGGCGATCCCTCCGACCACGACCATGCCCCCGAAAGCATCCGTTTGCCCCCGCGGCCGAACGTGGCCGTCATGCCGAGGGCCGGAAGCGCCAGCGCCGTCATCTGGACGCCACCCGCCATTCCGCTCAGGAGCTTGCCGTTGCCGAAGGCAGCCGATGCGTTGTCGAAGTGGACGAAGAACGAGTCCCAGGCGGTCGCGAAGATGCGTGGTGCGTTGAAGATCAGGAGCCCGAACACGCCGAGCAGGAGCGGGACGAGCGCGACGACCCACGTCGTCACGGCGACCCGAACCCACGGCTTGAGCTCGTGCGCGCGCTTGTCCTCCTCCTGCCCCGGAAGCATGCTCTTGAGCGTCGGCTTGATCCGCGTGAAGAGATCCGGCACACCCGTGAGGTCGCTCAGGATGTAGTAGCCGTCGAGCCGGAGGAAGGGCAGAAACTGCTGCAGGATCTGCATGTGCTGGACGATGATCAAGACGAGCAGGGGCTCGAAGCGGGTGACGAAGTACGCTCCCGCGATCACGAGCACGAAGAGCGCGTTGAAGTAGACGCCGCCGAGATCGGTGCGCAAGCGCCCCTTCCGGTCGAGCCGGTACGCGTCGGTGACGTCCGTGTAGAAGGCGGGCCAGACGATGTAGATGCCGGCGCCCATCACGCCCGGATTCGCGCCGCCGTAGCGCGCAGCGCTCGCGTGACCGATCTCGTGTAACGCCGTCGCGACCACGACGAGGCCGAGCACCATGAGCAGGAGAATCGGGTTGTAGACCAGCTCGCGCGTGCTCTGCGCGACGCCGTGGATGAAGAAGTACCAGACGTCGACGGCGACGAGTCCGGCGACAACGGCGATGATGACCGGGGGGAAGAAGAACGGATAGAAGACGCTCGTGAGCGCACGCGTCACGTTCTCGGGCACGAGAGCGGCGCGGAACTTGAGCGCGAGCATGGGGTCGAGCTTCTGCAGCTCGGGGCTCGACCCGTCGGCGTTCGCAAGCACGCCGAGTGGGCGTAGCTTCTCCTCGACCAGAACGCGGACGTTGTCGCCGCTGACCGGCCGGCCGAACGTCTCCCCGACCCGCTCCGCGATCTGCTCGTAGCCCCGCTTCCCGTCGACCTCCTCCGCGACCATGTAGAGGAGCGGCGGCATCTGAATCGTCTGGCCGTCGGCGCGGCGTGCGATGTACGGCGGCACCTTGTACCCCGACTCCTTGTACTCTCCGATCAGCTCGATCCCGGCGGCGAGGCGCGGAGCGCCGTCGGTCTTTGCCGCTTCCGCTTCGAGCCGCTCGCCGCTCGACGCCTCGGCGGCCGCAGCCTTCTCGGGCCGTACCGGCTCGGGCGCCGTCTTTACCGCAGTTTCTGCGCGTTCGTCGGTCATCTCTTCCCTAGTGACGGGGGG
>JALZEM010000334.1 GCA_030862005.1 Actinomycetota bacterium
TCGCGAACGGGTTCACGGTGTAGAGCGGTTCCGTGACGGGGCTCGCACGAAAGGCGACGAGCTCCTGTGCCTGCTCGAGTCGGATGAGCGCGTCGGCGAGGCCGTGCGGTGACTCGCAGATTCGCGCCGCGAGTGCATCCGCGGCGAACTCACGCTTGGGCGAAAGGAGAACCTGAATGACGCTCGCGGCGATCGGACCGAGGACGAAGAGCAACGCACGCTCGAGGATCCCACCCAACCGGCTCGCTTCGATGAGCCACGCGGCGATCAAGACGGCCGGCGTCTGCACGACGACGTCGCGGTGGCGCACGTGCGCGAGCTCGTGCGCGAGGATGCCGTCGAGCTCCGCGGGGGAGACGAGGCCGAGAAGGCCTGCGCTCACGGCGATGCCGGAATCGGAAGCGCCGCGACCGACCGCGAGCGCTCGCGGATGCCCGTCGGGCAGGACAAAGAGCTTTGGCCGCTCGATACGTGCGGCCGTTGCAAGCCGTTCCGCTGTGCTGTAGAGAAGCGGCGCTTCGGCGAGGAGGATCTCACGTGCCCCGAGGGATGCGAGCACGATCCGTGGGCCGTACCAGAAGACCGTCGCGGCCATCAGGAGCGCCACGACGAAGAAGATGCTGGCGAGACGGAAGCTGCCGAGGCCCCACCCGGCCGCCGTCAAAAGCGCCACGAAGCCGCCGAGGAAGAGCCAGGCCTTAGCAATGTTCCGAGCGGCGTAGAACGAGGTCCCCACGCGCGACTAGGAGCGGCGCACTCGTGCGGGCGTGACTCCCCCGGGGGCCTTCGGCCCCTCGCCCCCCTGCATCGAGCGTAGCGCGAAACGAGTGACGAGTGGCACGTCCGATGTGCCGAAACCGTTCTCGGTCCGCGCAGGAACGCGCGCAGCCTCGGTCACGGCTCTTCGTCGGGCCCGGGCTCGCCGTCGATCAGGCCGCGCGGCGGCCAATCGGGCTCCGGCGCGTCGCAGCGGCTCGAGCAATGGAGCGACGCGATGTTCTGGAGCGGGATGAGGATGTGACCGTTGAGCTCGACGTGGACGATCTCCTCGATGTAGCAGTACGCCGTGAGCTGGCCCTCCTGATACTCGCCGCCGAAGAGCGCGATCTCGACCTGCTCGCCCTTGTATTTGGCCGTGAAGTCGTCCACGAGGAGCAGTCTAGTGACCGCGCGCGTGCAGCCCTGGGCGCCCCCAGGGCCGTTTCCCTGCGGCGAGCGTAGCGTCACCCCGCGCGTAGATGGACCCGGAAAGAGGCGTGCAGCGATGGCCAAGAAAAACTGCGGGCGGCGTCGCGTATCGGCCTCCCGACGGCGGACTGCGCCCTAGCCGGCCGGCGTCGGCGGCTGGCGCGCCGCCTCGAGACGTTCGCGCTGGTCGCGCGCAACCAGCTCGTCGATCTCGCCGGCCGGACACAGCTCCGTGAACTGACCATCCACGAGGCAAACGGCGGACAGGCGGGCGTTCGGCTCGACCGGACGGATGCGGCGGTACGCGTGGATGTCGAGACCGAGCGCGGCCGCGTGAATCGCGCGGATCGGGCCTCCGTGTGCGACGACGAGCACAGGCCGGTCGCGATGGCCCGCTGCGATCGCGCGAATCGCGCCGACGACTCGCTCGGTCATCTCCTCGTACGTCTCGCCGTCGTCCCAGCCGGGAAGACCGTCGCGCCAGCGCCGGTACCCGTCGGGATACCGCTGCTCGGCCTCTACCCGGCTGAGCCCGGACCAGGCGCCGACGTCGACCTCGCGAAGCTCCGGCATCGTCTCCACCTCGAGATCCTGAGCGGCGGCGACGACCCGCGCCGTGTCGCGTGCGCGGCGGAGATCGCTCGAGTACACCGCGGCAAGCGGGATCTTGCTCAGCCGTTCGGCGAGCGCGGCGGCCTGCGCCCGTCCGCGCTCGTTCAGCGGCCGGTCGGCGTGGCCTTGCCAACGCTTCTCTGCGTTCCAGTCGGTCTCGCCGTGGCGGGCGAGCAGGATCGTCGCCACGTGACCTTTGTACCCGAGGCGAAACGCGCACGTCGCGTGACGGTGACGGCGAGGCGCGGCCGTTTCGGGTCGGCGGGACACGGAACGGGCCGAGGCGACTAGCGGACGCAACGCGAATGAGGCGGCGTGGCTCGTCCGGCCGGAGCGGACCGAATAGCGCAGTGCGCGACGGAGG
>JALZEM010000355.1 GCA_030862005.1 Actinomycetota bacterium
CGAGAGCACGCGCCCGATCGGGATCTCGAGGCTCGCGATCGCCCGACCGAGCGAGCGCGCCTGCGTCCGGCCCGCAGCCGAGAGGTTTCGCTGCGTGTCGCAGTCGGAGAGCACGACCGGATCGGCATCGTCCGGGCTCGGGTCGGTCGCCGCGTGCCGGAAGTAGATGACGTACCCGCCGCGGCGAAGCATGCGGACGAGCGGCTCCACCGGAACGGTCTCCGCCGGCGCCGCCTCGCCGGTCGTCGCCTCGGGTGGGCGCTCCGCCGTCTCGCGGCTCGCAGGCTCTCCGCGGGCGCAGGCCGCGGCGAGCGAACAGGCTACGGCGAGAACGGCGAGCGAGAGGGCTCGCCGTGCAGCCTCGCTACTGGTCACGCGGCGCCGTCTGTACGCGCGAGGTCATTTGTTATCCGGATTGGTACCGCGGCGGACCGAACCCGCGCACGGAGAACCGTTCGTGAACGCTCTAGTCGACGCGGACGGGCGATTTTCTTTGACCGGCCGGCACTCCTCCGGCCCGTCGCGTCATCCAGTGGCGGTGCTGCGCGGGTTACCGTTCAGTGCGACTGCGCAATCATCGAGATTCGCCGGGAGTCCGAATGGAAGGCGGCTTAGCCAACACAGAGCACAAGACCGCACGGCCGCACGTGCGGGTCGAGGCGGTGCCTGCCGGAGGTCCGCAGGCGACGAGACGGGCGCTCGCGAGGGTGAGCGATTCACGCGCGATCGTGCTCGTCGAAGGGATCAGCGACCAGATCGCACTTGAGACTCTCGCGGCGCGCCGTAGTCGTAATCTCGATCGCGAGGGCATCTCGATCGTCCCAATCGGGGGTGCGCAGGCGATAGGGCGCTTCCTGACTCGGTTCGGCCCCCGGGCGTCGGGCGCGAGACTGGCGGGTCTCTGTGACGCGGGCGAGCAGGAAGTGTTCCGGCGCAGCCTCGAGCGGGCCGGCTTCGGCTCCGACCTCGCACGCTCCGACATGGAACGGCTGGGTTTCTACGTTTGTGTCGTGGACTTGGAGGACGAGCTGATTCGCGCTCTCGGTCCCGCCTCCGTCGAAGCCGTCCTCGACTCGGAACACGAGCTCGGATCGTTCCGCACTTTCCAGAAGCAGCCGGCCTGGCGAGGGCAGAGAATCGAAGCGCAGCTGCGCCGTTTCATACGAAGCGCCGACCGCCGGAACATCCGCTACGCGCGCCTACTCGTCGATGCGCTTGATCTTGCCCAAGTCCCTCGGCCGCTAGATGGCGTACTTGCGCACGTCTGACGCCCTCATCGGGGTTGGTACCGGCGCGTGGATCAGGCGGCGACGCCGCAACGTGGGGAGAAGTGCTCTCATCCGGCATGCTCGCCCCGGCGGCGTGAGCTCGGCAATTACGAGGGCCGCGGCGAATTGTGACCTCTCGGCTGGAAGTGACCAGTAGTTCGCGGTTTGCGGGGATTTCACGTCGACTCGAACGTGAGACCATACGGAGGACGACCCCCCTTGGGCGGGGCTCGAAGTTTCGCGCTTGCGCTCGTGTTCGTGACTCGGCCGACGTACAATTCGTGCAGCCCGTGACTCAGGTGGTCGACGACTCGCTCGAAGCCGGCAGGGAAGCCGGGCGGCGGCACGCCTGGCGCGACGCATACGAGCTCCTCCGGAGCGCGGACAAGGAGGGCAAGCTGACCGCGGGGGACATTGAGAACCTCGCCGAGGCCGCATGGTGGACCGGCCACCTCGAAGAGGCGATCGCGCTGCGCGAGCGGGCGTACAGGGAGTACCTCGAGGCGGGAGAAACTCTGCACGCCGCCGGCCTAGCCGTCATGGTCTCGATCGACCACGCCAATCGAGCGGCGATGGCGGTCGCGAGCGGCTGGCTTGCACGCGCGGAGCGCCTGCTCGCGAATGAGGAGGAGAGCGTCGCGCACGGACACCTCGCGCTCGCGCACGGGATGGGCGCGCTCGATATGGGAGAGCTCGGCACTGCGGCCGAGGAGTTCGACCGCGCGCATGAAATCGGCACGCGCTTCGGCGACCGCAACCTCGAGGCGATGGCAATGGTGTTCAAAGGGACCGTTCTCGTCTCGAAGGGCGAGGTCACGGAGGGGCTCGCCCTCCTCGACGAGGCGACGGCCGCCGCGGTCTGCGGCGAGCTCCAGCCGCTCGCCACTGGAATCGTCTACTGCATCACCATCCACTCCTGCCAGGC
>JALZEM010000007.1 GCA_030862005.1 Actinomycetota bacterium
AGCGGAGACAAACCGGGCGGGAAAACCCCGTTGGGAGCGGCGATTCCGCCGTGCAACGGGCGTCACAAACACCGGAGGTGGACGACGCGGACCGCGCTGGTAAAATCGAATCAGATGGTCACGATCACCGAGAACGCCGCGACGAAGATCAGGCAGCTCATGGCCGAGGAGCCGGAAGGCGAGTTGAGCGTCCTTCGCGTCGCCATCCAGGGCGGCGGCTGCTCGGGCTTCCAGTACGCGCTCGGCTTCGACCGCGGGCCGCAGGACGGCGACAACGAGGTCGAGATGCACGGCGTCAAGGTCGTGATCGATCCCTTCAGCGCGCCCTACCTCGTCGGCTCGGAGATCGACTTCGTCGACGCGCTCATGGGCGCGGGGTTCGCGATCAACAACCCGAACGTCCAGGCGGCATGCGGTTGCGGCTCGTCGTTCCAGGCGAAGGAAGGCGTCGCCGCCGAGGCCGGCGAGCCGACCCACGCCTCCGCCGGCGGCTGCGGGTCCGGCTGCTCGCACTAGGCGAATGGGGCCGGCCGTACCCGGTCCCTACGAGAAAAGGCAGTCGCTAGCATCGCCCGCGGAGTGAGCGGCAGCGTCGTCGACATCACGATCGTCGGTGCCGGACCCGTCGGTCTCGCGGCCGCGTACTACGCCGGTCACCGCGAGGCGTCCGCGTGCATCGTCGAGAGCCTCGAGCAGCTCGGCGGTCAGGTCGGCGCGGTCTATCCCGAGAAGCACGTATTCGACGTCGCCGGCCACCCGAAGATCCTCGGGCAAAGGCTCGTCGACCTCTGCGCGGAGCAGGGTCTTCAGTTCGGCGCGCAGGTGCATCTCGGCGAAGAGGTGAGCCAGTTGCGTCGAGTGGCGCTGAACGGTGAGGAGATCCTCTCGCTGACGACGCATTCCGGGATCGTGATCCAGACGCGGGCGATCATCGTCACGGCGGGCCACGGCGCCTTCGAGCCGCGTAAGCTCGGGATCGAGGGGATCGAGGAGTGGGAGGGGAAAGGCCTCCACTACTTCGTCCGGGAGAAGGACGCCTTCCGTGACAAGAGCTGCGTGATCGTCGGCGGTGGCGATTCGGCGCTCGACTGGACGCTCGGGCTCCAGGACACGGCGAGCCTCCCGATCACGCTCATCCACCGGCGCGAGCGCTTCCGTGCACTCGAGTCGTCGGTGAGCGCCGCGAAGAAGCTCGAGGAGGAGGGCAAGGTTCGCATCGTCGTGCCCGCCGAGATCCGCGAGATCCGCGGGAACGGGACCGTCGAGCGCGTTCTCGTCGAGAACACGGCGAACGGCGAGACGGTCGAGCTCGAATGCGACGCGATCATCACGCTGCTCGGCTTCCACTCCCATCTCGGCTCGATCGCCGACTGGGGACTCGAGCTCCACGGCAAGCGGCAGATCGCCGTCGATCCGAAGACGATGGAGACCTCCCTTCCGGGCGTGTACGCGGCCGGGGATGTGGCGGGCTACGACGGAAAGATCACGCTCATCTCGATCGGATTCGGTGAGGCCGCCATCGCGGCGAACAACGCGATCGCGCGGATTCGGGGCGAGAAGGTCCAGCCGAAGTACTCGACCGACTAGCAAGGCGCTTGCGGCGACGGCCCGGGGCACCAGACGGGGGATAAACCGCGCGCGCCGCCCGCCCGAATTAATGGGTGAGGATGGAGAAGCTCAGCGTCGAGTGCCTCCGCTGCGGGACGCTGCGGACGGTCCACCGTCACGGCTCGGATCACGTCGATGCCGGGGAGTGCCCGCGCTGCATGTACGTCGGCTGGGCGCCATCGAGCGCTCTGAACGAGGCTGTCCGCCGGCGCATCCGCGAGCACCCGCCTGAGCGCCGCGCCCGCCTCCGCCAGGTCTAGAACACGGTTCCGAGAGCCGCGCCGGAGCAAAACGCCCGCCGGGTAGACTCGACGGCGTGAGCGAGACGGCGCCGCGCGAGCTCTGGGGCCCGGAGACGCAGAAGGCCGTCGCGAATTTCCCCGTCTCCGGGGAGCCGATGCCCGTTCCGGTCGTCCGTTGGCTCGGCCGGCTCAAGGCCACGGCCGCGCGCGTGAACGCAGAGCTCGGGCTGCTCGACGGTGACGTTGCCGAGCGGATTGCCGCCGCAGGCGACCGCATCGCGGCGGGCGACTTCGACGACCAGTTCCCGATCGACGTCTTCCAGACCGGCTCGGGCACCTCGTCGAACATGAACGCGAACGAGGTGATCGCCGCGCTCGCGGGAGAGGGCGTCCACCCGAACGACCACGTGAATCTCGGGCAGTCGTCGAACGACGTCTTCCCGTCCGCCGTCCACTTGGCGGCCCTCGGGGAGCTGACGAGCGACCTCGTCCCCGCGCTCGGGCGCTTGGCCGAGGGCCTCGAGGCGAAGGCGGCCGAGTTCGACGACGTCGTGAAATCCGGGCGGACGCACCTGATGGATGCCGTTCCGGTGACGCTCGGACAGGAGTTCGCTGGGTACGCGGCGCAGGTCCGGCAGGGCATTGCGCGCGTAGAGGCGACGCTCGAGCGCGTCGGCGAGATCCCGCTCGGCGGGACGGCGACGGGCACGGGGCTCAACACCCACCCGGACTTCGCGCGCCTCGTCCGACAGCGACTCTCCGAGGAGACCGGCCTCGCAGTCTCCGCGCCGCTCGACCCGTTCGAGGCGCAGGCTTCCCGCGACGCTCTGGTCGAGGCTTCGGGCGCGCTCAAGGTCGTCGCAGTCTCGCTGACGAAGATCGCGAACGATCTCCGGCTCATGGGGTCCGGACCACGCGCCGGCCTTGCGGAAATCCGCCTGCCCGAGCTTCAGAAGGGGAGCTCGATCATGCCGGGCAAGGTCAACCCGGTCATCCCGGAGGTCGTGAACCAGGTCGCTGCCCAGGTGGTCGGAAACGACGCCGCGATCACGCTGGGCGGGCTGCACGGCCACTTCGAGCTCAACGTCTCCGTTCCGTTGATCGCCCGCAACCTGCTCGACTCGATCCGGCTCCTCGCGAGCGCCTCGCGTCTTCTCGCGGAGAAGTGCGTGGACGGGATCGAAGCAAACCGTGAGCAGTGCGAGCACTACGCGGAGCTCACCCTTTCGGCGGCGACCGCGCTCAATCCGTACATCGGGTACGACCTTGCGACGGAGATCGTTCAGGAGGCGGCACAGACCGGCCGGTCGCTTCGCGACATCGCTCGCGACCGCGGGGTCGACGAGGCGATCCTGGACGAAGCACTCGACTATCGCGCGATGGCGCGACCGCACGAGCGCTAGGCGCTACCCGCTTCCGCCCCTCCGAAGGCGATCTCGTGTTGCAAGATTCTTCCTGCGCGCAGCGAATAGGCAGCCGCTGTGGCGCACACGAGCACGAGATGGCTTCTGGTCGCGGCGGCGGCGGTCGTCGTCGTCCTCGTCGTCACGGGGACGACCTTCGTCGAGATGCGCGAGCGCGTCGCGGGCCTCGGCGGCTCGACGGGCGCCGTGCGAGGGCAGAGTGGCTCGCAGATCTCCGAGGCGGAGTTCGAGCGTGCCGAGCTCGGGATGTCGCCGCAGGCCCTGCGCGCGTTCGTCGGCGAGCCGGAGGGACGGAGCGCCAATCGAATCGAGGGGCTCCAGATCGAGTGCTGGTACTACGGGATCGGAGGCACGAGCGGGTCGTACCAGCTCTGCTTCACGAACGGAAAGCTGCGCTCGAAGCTTCGCTTCGACCCGTAAGGGTCGGATCTGCCCCGCGGGCGCTTAGTACGCGACGGCGCCGCGGCCCGTCTCAGCCGCGTGGCGCTGCTCGTCTGCACGGTAGGACGACCGCACGAGGGGCCCCGAGAAGACGGACCCGAAGCCCAGCGCCTCTCCCTGCTCCCGGAACCAGCGGAACTCGTCCGGGTGCACCCAACGGTCGATGACCGCATGCTTCGCCGAGGGCTGGAGGTATTGGCCGATCGTGAGGACGTCGACGCCGTGCGCGCGAAGATCGCGCATCGTCTCGACCACCTCGCCGTTCGTCTCGCCGAGACCGACGATGATCCCAGACTTCGTCAGCACGGGATAACAGGCGATCTCCTTCGCCCGCCCGAGGAGCCAGAGCGCCTTGTCGTACGAGGCCCTCGCGCCGCGCATCTTCCGATGCAGTCGGCGGACGGTCTCGATGTTGTGGTTGAAGACGTCGGGACGCTCCGCGAGAACGATGCGAAGCGCTTCTTCCTCGACGCCAAGGAAGTCGGGCGTCAAGACCTCGACGGACGCGCCTGGAAGCTTCTTCTTGAGCGCGCGAATCGTTGCCGCGTACTGGCCCGCCCCGCGGTCCGGGACGTCGTCGCGGTCGACGGAGGTAACGACGACGTGCCTGAGCTCCATCTGCGCGGCCGCGTGCGCAAGGCGTAGCGGCTCGAGTGGATCGGGCGGGTGCTCGGGCCGCCCCGAGTGCACGTAGCAGTAGCGGCACGCTCGCGTGCAGGTGTCGCCGAGGATCTGGAACGTCGCGGTCCCGCGCCCCCAGCACTCGGCGATATTCGGGCACCGAGCCTCCTCGCAGATCGTGTGCAGCCGCTGGCCATGAATGAGCTTCCGGACGTCGAAATAGCGGGAGTCTGCGCTCGGCGCGCGGACCTTCATCCATTCCGGTCGCCGGGGCCGCTCGCCGACTGTCAGCGAGGAGTGCACGCTCGCAGTCTAGTTTCGAGCGGGCGCCAGGCGTTCTTGCAGCGAGCGAGGCAGCCGGCCACGACTCCGTAGGTGTCGCACGAGGTCCGACGGAGCTCGGGTTGAGTGGCGCGAGACGCTTCACGGCACGTCGCACGGACACGTCTCGTGCATGACGGAGCCGCAGATCAGGGAGCGCGCGCTGGCGCCGCGACGTGTCGCCAGGACGTGGTGGAGGGTGCGATCCCTGCTTTCCTCTAAACCGGCGACCGTCCGCTACGGTCGGGCGGACCTATGAGCGCGCGGCCAGTCTGGCGTGGACCGGTTGCGGCGCGAGCCCCGCGCCCTCTTCTCCGGGGAGCTCCTCGAACCGCAGACCGAAAACCTGCTCGAGTGCCGCGGCGGCCGCAGGTCGCACGTCCTCCACCGTGACCCGCTCCCCGAGCTCGCGCGCCATCGTCGTGAACCCTGCGTCCTCGAGTCCGCAGGCGGTGATCCACTCCGTGAACGGCGTTGGGTCGAGGTCGACGTTGAGCGCGTAGCCGTGGGTCGTCACCCAGCGCGAGATGTGGACTCCGATCGAGCAGATCTTCCGCGGCGGGTTTTGCAGCCAGACACCGGTGAGCCCGTCGATCCTCGTCGCCTCGATCCCGAACGGAGCGAGCGTCCGGATTACCGCCTCCTCGAGATCGCGGCAGTACTTCTTCACGTCGCGGCCGTGCCTGTTCAGGTCGAGGATCGGGTAGCAGACGAGCTGGCCGGGGCCGTGGTACGTCGACCTCCCGCCCCGATCGGTCTCGACGAGCTCGACCTCGGCGCCCGGGGGAACGTGAACCTCGCGCTCTTCCGTTCGCCGGCCGATCGTGATCACGGGCAGGTGCTCGACAAAGATGACGGTGTCGGGAATCGCTTCCTGCGACACGGCGGCGGCGACGGAGCGCTGGAGGTCCCAGGCCTCGAGGTACGCCGTCATGCCGAGATGCAGAACGTACGCCGGTTGTGCGCTCATATCGTGAGGCTAGCGGTCGGCCTCGAGCAGACAAGGGCGGTGCTTCGTCGCCTCGCGGCGGCTAGGCGAGCTCCACTCGGCGTCCCGAGCCTGAACGGCCCGCGCGACCTCCGCGGGAGCAAATGTGCGACTAGATACTAGTAGGCGTTCTCGTCCCAGGTGTGCAGGCGCTCTTTGAGGTCGCGCATGAATTGCGCGGCGTACGCGCCGTCGACCAGGCGATGGTCGTACGAGAGGCAGAGGTTCATCATCGGGCGGATCGCGATCGAGTCGTTCCCGGCCTCGTCCGTGACCACGACGGTGCGTTTCACGACCGCCTCGACGTCGAGAATCGCGACCTGTGGCTGGCTGATGATCGGCGTCCCGTGGATCGCGCCGAAGCCGCCGGGGTTCGTGATCGTGAACGTGCCGCCTTGCACGTCGTCGGGGAGGAGCTTCTTGTTGCGTGCGCGCTCGGCGATGTCGATCACGCCGCGTGTCAGGCCGAGCAGATTCAGGCCCTCGGCGTTCTTCACGACCGGGACGATCAGGCCCTTGCCGCCCTCGAGCGCCACCGCGATCCCCAGGTTCACGTAGTTCTTCACGACGATCGAGTCGCCGCGGATCTCAGCGTTCATCCACGGCCAGTCGCCGATCGTGTCGATCGTCGCGCGCGCGATCAGCGGCAGATACGTGAGCCGGACGCCGTGCTTCGCGTCGAACTCGGGCTTGAGCTTTTCACGGGCGGCGACCACCTTTGACATGTCGATCTCGAACGTGGTCGTCACGTGCGCGGCCGTGTCGAGCGAGCGGCGCATGTGCTCGGCGATGCCCTTCCGCATCGGCGTCATCGGCTCGACCGTCTCACCGGCGGCAGGCTCCACCTGCTGGGGAGGCGTGGGCTGGGGCGGCGCGGCGTGCGGTGCAGCGCGCTCGGCAGGCGGTGGAGGCGCGGTCTCCGCCGGCTCAGCCTTCGTCGCCTCCGCTTTCGTCGGGGCGCCGGCCTCGATAAAGGCGAGGATGTCCTTCTTCGTGACGCGGCCGCCACGGCCGGTTCCCTCGACGTCGGAAACGTCGACGCCGTGCTCGGCCGCGATCCGGCCCACGACCGGCGAGACGAACTTCGTCTCG
>JALZEM010000031.1 GCA_030862005.1 Actinomycetota bacterium
GACCTCCGGCCCCCAGTCCTGCGTAGCAGCGTCCTCCTGCGTCCACTCCGGATGCACCGCCTCCCAGTGCCAAAGGCCCGTCTGCAACTCCCGCACGGCGGCATGCTAAACGCATGGACGCAGTCGACGCGCTGCTCGAACGGCTCGAGGGCGCCGTTCGGACTCCGGCGGCGCGCTCGAGCGTAACGACCGCACCGCGCGCACCTTCAGGCCGCCCGATGCACATGGCATGGGAGCCGAAGCCGGCTTCCGATCACCAACGACCACTAACGCGGATGGAGCTACGAGGTGTTCCGCGGAAAGCTCCCGGGTGCGAGACGGTGCCGCCGCATTGCCGCTTCGCGCCGAGTCGGACGTCCAACGGCGCGCTCACGCCATTCGAGGGATGCGTCCAACGGGGGCAAGCCGGCGACGTCGGCGGTTTCGCGCGCTCCGCCCGCGTCATTGAACTACGCGACTAAAAGCGAGTTGTCCGCGTCACCTTGAGATCCCAGACGAGCGTGTGGGCGACATGAACGTCGCCGGCCTGATGTTGGCCTGCCGGGGCATCTTCGAGTCCCTCGACCGCGCGGGAGAAGGCGGTCGCCGCCCTTTCTGCCTCCTCGAACGCCGCCGTAGCGGCGGTGATTCCGTCGGGGGAGGATGCGCCGGTTATGGCGGCCTCGGCCCCTAGGGCAGCCTGGTATGTGTCCTCGGCCGCGTCGAGCAGGGCGGGGGCGGCCTCCGCGGTAGCCGGCCGCACGATCGCCTGCGCCCAGGCGGAATCGCGCGCCTCCTTCGCTCGCGCCTTCGCGTGCTCGAGCGCGAACCGCCGTGACGCCAAGGCTTCGGCTGTGCTGCTGGAACGGCCGACACGGGCGTCGCGCGCAAGCGCCGCGCCGCGGTCGGCGAGCTCGACAATCGTGAGCCAGTCCGGCTGAGCCGTCGCGAGTCCGGCGCGCGCCTGCTGGACGAGCTCGGCCGCGCGTCGAAGGACCTCGTCGTTCCCGCCGCCGGCCTCATCGTGCACCGCGCTCCACGCCCGGTCGATCTCCTGTTCGGCCCCGACCACGTGAGCGCGCGCATCGACGGCGGCCGTCTCCAGCTTCGCGAGATGCCGCTCGATCGCTTCGCCAAGGCGCGCAGCGTCAGCGACGGCCAAACCGGCCTCGTCTGCCTCTCGCGCGGCGCGCTCGAGCTCAGCGGCGCTCGCCGATTCGGCGCGACGAACTGCCGACTCGCGGAGGCGCGTCGCGCGAGCGACTGCCCGACGGGCGGCATGCCCAACGCCTCCGATCTCATGCCAGCAGGAGGGAGCATAGGACTCCACTGCACTTTCAAACTCCGACTCCACCCTTGCGAGGTCGGTCTGGACCTGCTCGATCGACGTCGTCAGTTCGGAGAGACGTCGCTCGAGGTCCTCGGGCAGCGCCGCGATCCGGGCTGCGTCCTGCCGCACGTCCTCCGCGAGGGCAGCCGCCTCGTCCGCCAGGCGGAGGGCGGTCAGGGGTTGCTCCTCGCCCTTCTTCAGGGCGTTCCAGGACTCACGATGTTTTGTTTCCGCCTCGGCGAGGCGCGCGCTCAGAGCGTGCACGGATCCCCGGCCGGCACCCGCCGACGCGGCCGTGGTACGCGCCGTGGCGAGGAGGTCCCCTGCTCGTGTCGCATGCTCGAGCGCCTTCTGCGGAAGCTCTTCGGTCGCCTCGGCGCGGGTCTGTATCTCCGCGACGTAAGCCTCGATCGCCGAGAGCCCGGCGTCGAGCTCGGCCGCGTCTTGCAGCCACGTGCGAAGGCCATCGGCGTCGAGGCCGTGCGGAGACCGCAGGCCCTGGACCTTCCGCATCAAAGCGAGCAGGCGCTCCCGCTGACGGCGAAACTCGTCCTCGACACTTTGCCGCTCTTCAGGAGGCTCGTGGAGGTACGCGCCGAGAACGGACACGAGCGCCGCGTTCTCGAGTGGATCCTCGGGGAACGCCCCCTCGAGGCGGCGGGCTTCGTCGAAGCGGCGCTCGTAGCGGAGTGCGTCCGCGAGCAACCGGTCGGCCGCTGGAGCCGCCGCGGCCGCTCCGCCCGCGACAGCGACGCGTTCGTTCCCCTGCGGAAGCAGCTTGTCCAGGACACCTGCGCGGTAGAGGAAGAAGACGATCACGGCCAGCGTGAGCAGGGGGAGCCCGCTCGGGCCGGTGACGAGTGCCGACGAAAGGAGGACCAAGACGACGTAGCCGCCGCCGGCGTAGAGCAGGATCTTGCCCATCTCGATCAGTATCGGACGGAGACATCCACGCATCAAGAGCACGCCGTCGGAAGATGCGCCCTCCGGTCGCCCGCGCCGACGCGAATACGGGCCGCTAGGCCGGTCGGCGAGGGCGGCGGGCGAGTCTCCCGCGCCGAAGCTGGCGTGATCGAGGCGAGAAGTCCCGAGAAGCTCCTATAGTCCGCGGGTAGTGGCCACGAGCGTGGAGAAGTGGCGAGCGGTCGTCCAGACGCCCGAGATCGTCGGCTTCTTCCGCGGCACGTTCGAACGGGCGGGCATCCGCATCGCCGATACGAATGAGGCTTTCACCTGCGTCCACCGTGGCGATCGCATCGAGTTCGAGCCGGAGCTCGACGAGTCGCGGGTCGATTACACCGTCCCGATCGAGTCGTACCAGGTCGACCGCCTGGCTGAGGAGGCAACGGCTGGGAAGCTGAGCGAGATCGAACAGTTCAGAGTCCTTCGAGCGCTCTTCAGTCCGGCGACCGCGGCCACGCTCAAGAATCCCGTCCTCTCGCATGGGCTCCTGCGACGGCTGTCGGCTGTCGAGGATCTCATTCACGTCAAGCTGCATTCCCCCGACCCCGAGCAGGAGCCGGACGGCGCCCACACGCTCGTCCACGCGGCCGGGCAGTGGCTCGTGTTCATCGGCCTACACGGGCGGCCGCGGCGCACGTTTCACCTCTCGATGGAGGACGCGATCGCCTACCAGCGGCGCGTCTTCCACGCGATGAAGAAGGACGATCCGCTGACATGGCTTCGGTTCACATCCTGGTACGTGTCCTGGCGCAAGCGGGTCTCGGTCCGACACTGAGCGCGTCGAGCTTCCCGCTCCGATTCCACGCGTACACCCGGGAGCGCTTCCCGCTCGCGCCGTACGCGCTCGCCACGGCGCTCTTCTTCCTCAGCGCCTACCTGAGCGCGCGTTCGCTCGTCGGGCGCCCGGCCGTTCTAGGCGTCGAGGCCGCCGTCGGTCTAGTGACCGTGTTTCTCCTCTTCCTCCAGCTGCGGATCCTTGACGAGTTCAAGGACGAACGCTTGGACGCCGAGCACCACCCGGAGAGGCCGGTGCCTCGGGGTCTCGTTACGCTCGCGGAGCTGCGGGTCGTCGGATTCGTGACCGTGGCGATGCAGCTCGTCCTGAACGCGCTGCTCGGGGCGCGAATTCTGTTCCTCGTCATCGGGGTCCTGCTCTTCACAGCGCTGACAGCCCGCGAGTTCTTCCTCGGCGAACGGCTCAGGCGGAACTTCCTCCGTTACACGCTCGCGCACATGACCGTCCTCCCCGTGCTCGCCTCCTACGCGTACGGGCTGGCGGTCGTCTCCGGTGGCGAGCCTGCCGTCGACGCGGCCTTCAGCCTCTACCTGGCGCTCTCGTACCTCGCGGGCCTCCTGCTCGAGCTCGCGCGCAAGACGCGCGCCCCCGAAACCGAGCGCGACGGCGTCTACTCGTACACGAAGCACCTCGGGACGAGAGGCCTGAGCGATCTCGCCGTCGGGATCGTCGCCGCCGCGAGCGCCTGTGGTCTGGGCATCGGCCTCGTACTCGCTTTTGGCTTCTCCTACCACGCGGCGGTGTGGCTCCTCTGCCTGGTTGCGGCGGCAGGCCTGGTCCGCTTTCGCTTCGCGCCGACCCCGATTACGGCCGGACGGATAGCCGCGCTCTATGCTCCCGTCTACGTGCTGGGGGTCTACGGAGCGATCATCGTCCACGTTCTCCTCGCCGCGTAGGTGACGGCCGCCGGGCCAGCGGTCCTCACCGTCGCCGACCTCCATCGTCATGCCCACGGCCTTGGCGGCAAGGGGACGCGCCTGGCGGAGCTCGAGCGGCTCGACTACGCGGTCCCGCCTTGGTTCGCCGTCTCAGGGAACGTGTATGCGAGCCTTCTCGCCCAGCCTGCGATCCGCGAAGAACTCGATGGGCTGCTCGCGGCGCTCGCCGCCGGCCGGCCGTTCGAGGAGGCGAGGGGGCGCGTTGCAGCTCTCCTCCTCGGCGCCGATCCCGGGTCGGCCACGTGGAAGGAGATCGAGGAGGCCTACGGCGGCATGTTCGCGGGGGACGCGCCCGTAGCCGTCCGCTCTTCCGCAAGCGTCGAGGACGGGCCGTCACGCTCCTTCGCCGGCCAGCTCGAGAGCTCGCTCGAGGTGTCGGGCGTGAAGGACCTGCGACGAGCCATCAGGCGCTCCTGGGCTTCGGCCTTCTCACCGCACGCGCTCGCGTATGGAC
>JALZEM010000026.1 GCA_030862005.1 Actinomycetota bacterium
GTGCACGAGCACGCGCGCGGCGCCGAACTCGGCCAGGTGCTGGGCGCGCTCGAGGAGGAAGTCCGCCTCGCCAGCCGGCCCCGGGCTGTGCACGAGCCCGATCGCGAGCTCCTTCTCGCACGCGTGAATCGCCTCGGCCGCCTCGCGGAGGTTGCCGAGGTCGTTCAAGGGATCGTGAAGACGGAACACGTCGATCCCGGCCTCCGCGGCGCTCTTCACGAAGCGGCGAACGAGGTCGCGAGCAAGCGGCCGCTGGCCGACGAGGAACCGTCCGCGAAGCGCGATCCCGAGCGGGCTCGAGCACCGTGTTCGCAGCGCCCGGATGATCTCCCACGGGCTCTCGACGCTCCGGCTGACGGCCGCGTCGAAGCACCCGCCGCCCGAGACTTCGAGGTACGCGAAACCCGCCTGGTCGAGGATGTCCGCGACTTCGAGGAGGCGAGCCCTCGGCAGGCTACCCGCGAGCGGCTCCTGCGAGAGCAGCCGGATGCTCGTGTCGACGAGGGCAGCCACCCGACCTATGCCCGCGAGATGTAGCGCCGCTCGCGCGTGTCGACCTTGATCCGCTCGCCGACGTTCACGAAGAGGGGAACCTGGACGACGGCTCCGGTTTGCAGCGTCGCCGCCTTCGTCACGTTCGAGACAGTGTCGCCGCGGACGCCCGGCTCGGTGTCGCTAACCGTGAGCTCGACGGCCGCCGGGAGCTGGATGCCGGTGGGGCGGCCGTCGACCATCAGGAGCAGGACGGTGCTCGACGGCTCGAGGAAGTCGAGATCGGCCTCGACGTCGCGGCGCGGAAGCGTGATCTGCTCGTAGGACTCCTGGTCCATGAAGACGACGTCGTCGCCCGCGTCGTAGAGGTACTGGACGCTCTTCGTCTCCGTGTGGACTCGAGGCATCTTCTCGCCCGCGCGGAACGTCCGATCGACGACCGCGCCGCTGTCGAGGTTCTTCAGCCTCGTGCGGACGAAGGCACCGCCCTTGCCCGGCTTCACGTGCTGGAACTCGACGATGCGCCACACTTGCCCGTCGAGCTCGACGTGCATGCCGTTCCTGAATTGGTTCGTCGAGACGACCTCGGCCACGGTCGCACGATTCTAGTCGCCGATCGACGGCGGGAATTTCGCGCATCCCGACTTCACAGTTTTCGTCGAGGTGGCATCCATGCTTGCTGCGGCTGGCTCGGCCGTGCCTCTGGTCCCACGAGCACGAGGGATGCAGGCGACGCAGGGACGGCGCGAGCGAGGAACCCGTTCACGGCGACGCCTCGGCACATTCCCTCGCGGCTCGGCGTGTAAGCCTTCAGGCAGTCAGCTGACCGTCGTCGGTTCCTTCGTGAGCGGTCAGCACCTCCGGGCGTTCAGCGGTGACGAGGAAGGTCGCCGCCTCGAGCTCGTCGAGGCGATCGCGAAGCCGGTAGACGCGACCGTTCACGAGCGCTCGGCGAGGTGGACCAGCGCCTCGCGGTAGCCCTCCGGGCCCTTCCCGATCACACTGGCCGAGACGACGTCCTCGAGAACTGAATGCTGCCGCCACTCCTCGCGCTTCGAGAGATCCGAGAGGTGCACCTCGACGACGGGGACGGAGAAGAGTTCGACCGCGTCGCGGATCGCATAGCTGTAGTGCGTCCATGCGCCGGGGTTCAGGATCACGCCGTCGGCCCAGCGCCGCGCCTCGTGGCACCAGTCCACGTACTCGCCTTCGTGGTTCGTCTGCTGACAGCGGACTGAGAGCCCCAGTTCGCGCGCCCAGCGATAGATCCGATTCTCGAGCTCGTTGATCGAGAGTCCGCCGTAGAGCGCGGGATCGCGGTCTGCGAGCGCGTTCAGGTTCACGCCGTTGAAGACGGCAATTTGCACGGCGGCGAGTCTACTTCGCGATCAGCCGGTCGAGTTCCAGGCGAATCTGCTCGTCCGCGAGCTCGACCGGGAAGATCGGCTTCCCGGGCGCCTCGAGGAGGACGAGTCGGATGCGGCCGCCTTGCGCCTTCTTGTCGCGCTGCATCGCATGCCAGGCGCGTTCTGGATCGACGCGTGCGGGCTCAGGCCGAAGGACCTCGTCGACCACGTCCGTCTCGATCGCCGAAAGCCGAAGCGCCGCGAGGAGCCCCAGCGCGACCGCCGCGCCATGCGGGAGCGTGTAATCGGAGGCTGCTTCTAGCGCGTGACCAAAAGTGTGGCCGAGGTTGAGAATCGAGCGGCGCCCGGTCTGGTCATAGGGGTCGGACACGCAGACCGCCGCCTTGTACGCGGCGCATGCACGCACCATTCGCTCCTCGGGCAGGTCCCAGACGGGACGGCCGGCAAGCAGCCCCGTCTTCACGACTTCGGCCATGCCGTTGCGCCGCTCGTGCTCCGGAAGCGTCGCCAGTAGCGCCGTGTCGATCAGAACCGACAGCGGGTAGTGAAACGCACCCACCAGGTTCTTTGCGTCGGCGAGGTCGACCCCGGTCTTCCCTCCGATCGAGGCGTCGACCTGACCGACCAGCGTCGTCGGAAGCGCCGTCCACGGAACGCCTCGGAGATACGTGCCGGCTGCGAAACCCGCGACGTCCGTCGTCGTGCCACCGCCGAAGCCGACCACCATCCCGTCACGTCCGATTCGGAGCTCGCTCCACAGGCTTGCGACCACGTCGATCCGCTTCGCGGCCTCGCCAGAAGGGAGGCGGTGCGTAGAGGCCACGCCTTCGAGCCGCAGCGGATGACGACGCGCCACGTGCTCGTCCACGACGAGGGCAATCGGTCGCTCACCCAGCGAGAGCGGGTGTCCGAGTCGTCCGGGAGCGAACACGATCTGGAGCGCCCGAAGAACCACGTCGTCGGCGTCACTCGCCCGAGCATCCCCGGCTTCGCTGTAAAGCGGAGCTCGCTCCCGGTGTAGCGCCGCGAACGCGTCGCGATCACGCGCGAGCGGGCGGTCACTCTCGCAGACTCTGGCCCACGCGTGGTCGAGATCGACGTCGATCCAAACGGTGAACGCATGTCGCCGAAGTTCGGCGCGCGTCGCCTCCGAGGTGACCGCACCGCCCCCGAGTGCGATCACGTTCAGCTCCCTCTCTCGAAGAAACTCTCGTGCAAGCTCTTCTTCGATCCGGCGGAACTCCGCCTCTCCACGCTCTCGGAATACCTTCGGGATCGACCCGTGGCGCTTCTCGATCTCCTCGTCCAGATCGATGAAGGGACGCTCGGTTAGGCGTGCAACCTTCCTGCCGATCGTCGTCTTTCCCGCGCCCATGAAGCCGACGAGCGCGATGTGCTTTCCGAGCGCGCCTACCTCGTTGACCACGGAATTCGATCGAGATAAGCGCGATGGGCGGCGACGTAGTCCGCGAGCGCGTCGCCGCCGAATTTCTCTCGGGCCGCTCGCGCAAGCTCGAAGGCGACGGACGCTTCCGCGACGACGGCCAGCGCCTCGACGGCGGCGACATCGCTCCGCTCGACGAGCGCCTCGGCGGCCTTCCCCGTCTCGAGATCCGCCGACCGGAGTGGCCGCATCAGCGTCGGGAGCGGCTTCATCGCGGCGCGGACGACGATCTCCTCACCGTTCGAGACGCCACCCTCGATCCCACCGGCGCGGTTGGTCTCGCGGTGGTAGCCATCCTCGTCGCGGAAGATCTCATCGTGAGCCGCGGAGCCGCGGGACTCCGCGAGCGCGAAACCCTCGCCTATCTCGACGCCCTTGACTGCCTGTGTTCCCATGACCGTCGCGGCGAGACGCGCGTCGAGCCGCGCGTCCTTTGAAGCGTATGAACCGAGGCCCGGCGGCACTCCTCGCGCGCGGATTTCGACGACGCCGCCGACCGTGTCGCGATCGGCACGTGCCTCGTCGACGCGTTCCTCGACGTCTTCGGTGGCGACCCGCCCCTCGACCGTTGCGCCGATCTCGCGGAGGAGCGCCTTCGCGACGGCGCCGGCCGCGACGATCACCGCCGTATGGCGCGCGCTCGCACGCTCGAGCGCGTCGCGCACGTCGCTGAGGCCGTACTTCATCGCTCCGGCGAGATCGGCATGGCCCGGCCGCGGCAGCGTCACCGGCTCCTTCCCCTTCCCTGCCGGCTCGTCCTCCGGCGGCCAAGGGCTCATCGCCCACGCCCAGTTCTTGTGATCCGCGTTCGCGACGACGAGTGCAAGCGGTGTCCCCAGCGTGCGGCCGTGACGGAGGCCGGCGAGCACCTCCACGTGGTCCTGCTCGATCTGCTGCCGGGGGCTGCGCCCGTAGCCCTGCTGCCGCCGGCGCAGGTCCTCCTCGATCGCGCTTCGCTCGAGGACGAGCCCGGCGGGCAGGCCGGCGACGATCGCGACCAGCGCCGGCCCGTGGGACTCGCCCGCCGTCGTCAGCGTCAGGGTCACGCGGTGAAGCCTAAGCGCTCTCCCTGTCGAGGAGACGCTCGCGGTAGGCG
>JALZEM010000059.1 GCA_030862005.1 Actinomycetota bacterium
GGGAACCCGCCCGAGACCGCGGCGGCGACGTTCGCAGCTCCCTGACTGACGAACTCGCGGTTCGGGTCCCAGCGCTTCCGCTCCTGTGCAGCGAAGGTGCGCGCGATCGCAGCGGGCTCGGCGAAGCCGACCAGGGCGATGACGAAGCCCGGCAACAGGAGCGTGGCGAGTGAATGCCACGGAAAGTCGACCGAGAACGGCGGCAACGCCCCCCCGAGCGACCCGACCGTGGCTCCGTCGTATCCGGCAAGCTCGCTGTAAGCGATCCCGGCGGCCGCGGCCACGAGCACACCGGGAAAGAGGGCGTGCACCCGCGCTCCGCCGACGACGAGCGCGAGCGTGACGAGCGAGAGCATGACCGCAGCCGTCTCCCACGCGTTCGGGTGGGCGACGGCCTCGGCGGCTCGCTCGACGACGCCGTCGCGGTCCGGATCGACCCCGAGCGCCGTCGGCATCTGCGAGAGGACGATGAGGATTGCAGCCGCGGACGTGAAGCCGAGCAGCACCGGCTGCGACATCAGATAAGCGACGACGCCGCTTCGGGCGAGCCCAATCGCGAGCCTGACGAGTCCGACGAGGAGCGCCAGCAGGACGGCCAGCGCGACGTACTCGCCGCTGCCAGGCGTCGCGAGCTCGGATAAAGCCCCGAACGTGAGGAGGCTCGTGATCGCGACGGGGCCCGTCTGGAGGTACGGTGACGATGCGAAGAACGCTGCGGCGAGCGGGGGGAGCGCAGCGGCGTAGAGACCGCGCTCCGCGGGCATCCCGGCGAGCTCCGCGTAGGCAAGTGACTGCGGAATGAGGACGAGCGCGACGCTGATCCCCGCGACGACATCGCGAAGCTGAATCGATTCGAACCACGCGCCTCGGCGGGCGCTGCTCAGGGCCTCGCGGCGCAACGCACGGCGCACTATCATCGACGCGCCGCGCATGTCGCAATACGGCCGATGGAAGACACACGCAGGTGGCTGAGCGGCCGAACGTCGTCTTGATCGTCTGCGACACGTTCCGCCGGGATCACATCGGCTTCTACGGGAACGCTGCGATTCGGACGCCGAACCTCGACGCGCTCGCCCGCGACTCCGTGGTCTTCGACCATCACCTCGTCTCCTCGTTTCCGACCATGCCCGCGCGCGCCGACATCCTGACCGGTCGGTTCTCGTACACGTTCATGGGGTGGGAGCCGTTGCCGCTCGGAGTGGGGACGCTTCCGGGCGTGCTCGCGGCGGAGGGGTACCTCACGATGGGTGTGGTCGACACACCGTTCTTCATCCGCGGCGGGTACGGCTACGACCGCGGCTTCGACGACTTCATCTGGGTTCGCGGCCAGGGCGACGACACACGACCCGAGGAGCGCGCCGACGCGCGGCTCACCTGGCGCGCGGAATCGGACCGCCTCGTCGCCCGAACGATGACCGCTGCCGAGACTTGGCTCGAGCGCCATTACAGGGAGCCTTTCTTCCTGTACGTCGACAGCTGGGACCCACACGAGCCGTGGGACGCGCCGGAGTACTACACGGCGCTGTACAGGCCCGACTACGACGGGCGGCAGTTCTACCCGACCTACGGCAGATGGCGCGACGCCGGCCTGACCGAGGACGACATGGAGACGGCGCACGCGACCTACTGCGGCGAAGTCACGATGGTCGACCGGTGGGTCGGCCGCCTGCTCGAGAAGCTCGACGTGCTCGGGCTCACCGAGAACACGATCGTCCTCTTCACGTCCGACCACGGGTTCTTCTTCGGTGAGCACGGCTACTTCGGAAAGGCCGAGTGGTTTCACGATCCAGGCGCCAAGGTGACCGCGGACGCGGACGTTCCCGAGTGGCTCCCGGAGTCCTGGCTCCTGACGGTCGGGTGGTCGCCGCTCTACCAGGAGCTGACGCGGATCCCGCTCTTCGTCCGGGGGCCGGGGCTCGACGCCGGTCGCCGGCGTGCCCTCACGACGGCTCCCGACCTGGCACCCACGATCCTGGATCTCCTGGGCATCGACGCTCCCGCCGAGATGCGCGGGCAGTCATTCCGCGGCGCGCTCCGGGACGAAGCGGCCGTGCACCGTCCCTTCGTCGTGAGCTCGTGGCCGCTCTACTTCGCGGAAGGTGAGATGACGAGCGCGGTCGATTCGCGTCCGCGCCGGATCTCGAGCTACATGCCTATCACGATCTCGACCCAGACGAGGTCCGTGATCCTCGGCGGCCCAACCGAGGCGCCCGAGCTCTACGACCTCGAGAACGACCCGGAGGAGCTCCGGAACGCGTGGCCAGAGGCGACCGAGGAAGGAATCGACCTCTGCCGGCGCGCAGTCGCCTTCCTCGAGGAGTGCGAAACGACGGAGCGCTTTCTCGAGCCGCGGCGGATGGCGCTCGCGTCGTTCACGGGGCGCTAGTGCGCGTCGCTGCGGCACTGGGGTGCGGATGTACTGCAATCGATCCGGCCGGATGTTCGTCGAATCCATTGAATGAGGGTGTTTATTGCTTTACCCTCGCGTGGTACGGCATGCGGAACCAGCTCCGAAGCGTCGACCGGGCTTTGCACCTGCCGCCCGCGCTCGGCTGTGAGCGGACGCGTGCCGAAGACAACCAGCGCCGCCGTACGGGAGGTCGGCGCGCGCGTCGTGATCCGAGAAGGAGAGGAGGCAGTTAAGCGATGTCCGACGAGCGCGACGACATCCTGAGCGGCCCGTTCGAGCGGCGGCTCACACGCACACAATTCATCCGGGTTGCAGGTGGGACGACGGCGAGCCTGGGCGTCCTCGGCCTCGCCGCCTGCGGCGGTGACGGGGACGGCGAGGAGGCGGGGACCGGCGGCGAGGCCGAGGGTGAGCCGAAGCCCGGCGGGATGATCCAGGTCACGTTCAGCGACGCGAGCACGAAAGAGAACCTGGACCCTGCGCTCTCGACGCTCAGCAACGACTCGTTCTACACGGGCCAAATCTACGAGGGTTTGACCGTCGCCGACACCGAGTGGGAGGTCCACCCGGTACTCGCGGAGAAGTGGGAGCCAAACGAGGATGCGACCGAGTGGACGTTCACGCTGCGCCAGGGCGTGACCTTTCACGACGGCTCGCCGTTCACGTCCAAGGACGCCGCGTACTCGATCAGCCGCCTTGTCGACGAGAAGTTCGGGTCGCCGCTGTTCTCTCGCCTCGAGCCAAGCCTGGCGAAGGACGGCATCCAGACGCCCGACGACGCGACGCTCGTCCTGAGCCTCAAGCGCCCGGACTCGCTTATGCCGCTCGCGCTCAGCGCCCGGCACGGCATGATCGTGAAGGACGGAACGACGGAGTTCAGCCAGGAGACCGCGATCGGGACGGGCCCGTTCAAGCTCAAGTCGTTTCAGCCGGGGCGCGGCTGGGAGGTCGAGAAGAACCCGGACTACTGGGAGGAGGGGCTTCCGTACCTCGACGGGATCCGGGGCGTGGTGGTCGGCGAGCAGTCGACGAAGGTCCAGTCGGTGACCGCCGGCGAATCGCACATCGCCGATCCGATCGACTATTCGGCTGCATCGACGGTGGAGGGCGCCGGAGGGGCCGGGCTCCTCGAGTTCAAGGGCGCGACGTACCTCCTCGTTGCGATGGATCAGACGAAGGAACCGTTCACGGACGAGCGCGTCGTCGATGCGATCAAGATGGCCGTCGACCGCGACCGCATCCTCCAGGCCGTCTACCAGGGATACGGCGACGTTACGGCCGACGTCCCGGTGCCGCCGAATGACCCGTTCTACCCGGCCGACCTATCGGCAGAGCAAGACATCGATGGCGCGAAGCAGCTCCTTGCTGACGCAGGGTACGCCGATGGCCTCGACCTCGAGCTGATCACGTCGGCGTCGTACGGAGGGATGGTCGACATGGCGGTCGCGTTCCAGCAGGTCGTCGCGGACGCCGGCATCCGGGTGAAGATCAAGCAGTGGTCACCTGACACGTATTGGGATCAGGTATGGCTCGTGAAGCCGATGTACGTCTCGTACTACACGCGCCGCCACCCGAACGAAATTCTCTCGGTCACGTACGCGTCCGACGCGCCGTGGAACGAGGCGAAGCTCAAGAACGATCGGCTGGACGAGCTACTCGCCGAGGGTCTTCGGACGACGGACGTGGAGGAGCAGACGTCGATCTACCAGGACGCGCTGCGGGAGGTCGCGGACAAGCACGGCACGTCGATTCCGGCCTTCGTCAGCAAGCTCTGGGTGAAGAAGAACAACGTCCGCGGCGAGGAGCTCGAGCTGTCGCGCGGGATGTTGATGCGGAAGGCGTACCTCGCCTAGCGGATGACCAACGGCGAGATCTCGAGCGTCACCGGCGAGGCGCCGGCGGCGGCCGCTCCACCGACGAGCCCACCGCCGTCGCCCTCGCCCGCGCCCGCGACCCCGCGGGTGCGGACGCGCTATGCCCGAATGGAGTCGGTGGCGCGTCAACTCGGCGCGGCGCTCGTGACCCTCTTCATCATCTCCGTCGTCACCTTCGCCGCCACCAACGTGAAGTCGCCGATCGACGTGGCGCGGAACGCGCTCGGGCGCGAGACGTCGGAGGCGCAGCTGCAGGCGTACGTGAAGGAGCACGGGCTCGACAAGCCGGTCTACGTTCGCTACGCCACTTGGCTCGGCGACTTCGTGCGCGGCGACTGGGGCCTCTCCGCGGTGACGAATCGGAACGTGCGCGAAGACGTGATCCCGCGCCTCGAGAAGACGCTCCTCCTGTCGCTCGGGGCGCTGATCGTCGCTCTGCCCATCTCGGTCCTGATCGGGGTCTATATGGCGAGACGCATCGGATCCACAAGCGACCTCGCGCTGCTCATCACGACCGTGGTATTCGCCGCGATGCCGGAGTTCGTCGTCGGCATCGGGCTCCTCATGCTGTTCGCCGTCACGCTCGATTGGCTTCCAGTCAACTCGACGGCGCTCTCGTTCGGGACGACACCCGAGCAGGTCAAGGCGTACGTGCTCCCTGCGCTCACGCTCGTTCTGGCGATGGTCCCGTACATCGTTCGGATCGCACGTGGCGCCGCACGCGAAGCGCTTGCCGCGCCGTACACGCAGGCGGCTCTGCTGCGAGGACTGCCGCGCAGGACGGTCATCTGGGATCACGCGATGCGAAACGCCGCCGTTCCACTCGTGAACGCCGTGGCGATCAACCTCGTTTACCTGCTCTCGGGCGTGATCGTGGTCGAGAATGTCTTCGCATTCCCCGGGATCGGCCAGGCGCTCGTGCAGGCGATCGCCCAAGGGGACGTCCTGACCGTGCAGGCGATCGCGCTCGTCATGGGTGCGATGTTCATCGCGATCAGCCTCGTCGCCGATCTTCTCGTCGTCTACTTCAACCCGCGTCTGAAGGCGGTGACCGCGTGAGCACCGGGGCCGTCGCCGAGCTCGGCGCCGTCGAGCCGGAGCCGATCGAGGAGGAGGAAGGGCGGCCGCCGTCAGTCTGGCGCACGATCCTCGGGAGCCTGGAGGGCAGGATCGGGCTCGTGCTCGGGGTGATCATGCTCGGCGTCATCGCGTTCGGGCGCTTCTTCGCGCCGTACGGGCCGACCGAACCGCTCGTAGGCCCGCAGACGACCGGCGCCTCCGCCGATCACTTCCTGGGGACGGACAACCTCGGTCGTGACGTCTTTTCCCGGTTTCTCGCCGGCGGCGACACGATTCTGCTCGTCCCGCTCGCGGCGGTGACGCTCGCATTCGTCGCGGGCGGCATGCTCGGCATGCTCGGCGCGTACGCTCGCGGCCGGATCGATGCCGTGATCACGCGCACGTTCGACCTGCTCCTCACGCTCCCGCCGCTGCTGCTCGTCCTCGTCATCATCGCGGGCCTCGGCACGTCGACGGCCGTGCTTGTCCTCACGGTCGCGCTCGTGTTCGTCCCGCGCATCGGCCGGGTGATCCGCGGAGCGACACAGGCCGTCGTCACGAACGACTACGTCGCCGCCGCACAAGCGCGCGGCGAGCGGACGTGGGCGATTCTCGTCCGCGAGGTCTTGCCGAACATCGCGGCACCTGCGATCGCGGATTTCGCCCTCCGCATCACGTACGGCGTCATCTTCGTCGCCACCCTGAACTTCCTCGGCCTCGGCGCGCAGCCGCCCGAGCCCGACTGGGGGCTCATGGTCGCCGAGTCGCGGAACTTCCTCTCGGTCGCGCCGCTCGCCACGCTCGCCCCCGCGGCCGGGATTGCCGCGCTCTCGATCTCGTTCAACCTGATCGCCGATGCGCTGACGCGGCATCTCACGCGAGAGGCCGCCACCGGAGTGGCGCCGGTATGACGTTCAGAACCGCCGTCAAAGCATCGACCCTTGCTCGGAGGCCGGAGGGCCGCAGATGAGCGTTCTCGACGTCCGCGAGCTCACCGTCGGGTACACCCGCGGCGACGGCGTCGTCAACGAGGTCGTCTGGAACGTTTCCCTCAGCCTCGAGGCCGGAACGATCACGGGTCTCGCCGGCGAATCGGGCTGCGGAAAGTCGACGACCGCGCTCGCTGCGATCGGATACAAGTCGCCGGGGCTCCAGATCCTCGGGGGAAGCTCGATGCTCGACGGCGTCGACCTCCTCAAGCTCCCCAGGCCGAAGCTCCGCTCCATGTGGGGTCACCGGGTCGCGTACGTCGCCCAGAGCGCCGCCACTGCACTCAATCCGGCGATCCCGGTCGGCCGCCAGCTCGCGCAGCCGCTGAACGTCCATCTCGGCCTCCGCGGCGCTCCCCTGAGGAAGCGTCAGCTCGAGCTGCTCGAGGGGATGGGTCTCCCCGATCCCGAGGCCGCGCTTCGCCGGTACCCGTTCCAGTTCTCCGGCGGCCAGCAGCAGCGGATCGCTATTGCGATCGCGCTCGCATGCGAACCGCAGGTGCTCCTCCTCGACGAGCCGACGACGGGTCTCGACGTGACGACGCAGGCACGAATCTCGAAGCTGCTCCGAGCGCTCGTCAACGAGACGGGCGTCGCGACGCTTTACGTGAGCCACGACCTCGCGCTCCTCGCGGGGCTGACCGACCGCCTCGCCGTGATGTACGCCGGGGAGGTGATCGAGGCAGCACCGACGCACGCGCTCGCGAAGACGCCGCGCCACCCGTACACACAGGCGCTGATCGCCGCCGTCCCGAGCATCCACACGCCCCGCGCGCTCGCCGGCATCCCCGGCCGCCCGCCGAGCCGCGTCGTACTCGACCACTGCTCGTACGCCGCCCGATGTCCGTACGCGACGGATGAGACGCGCGAGACGCACCCCGATCTCCGGGAGGTCGCCCCGGGTCATTTCGCCCGCTGCTTGCGCTCGGACGAGATCCCGAGCGCCCCGGCGGCGACGACGTCGCTCCCCGTCGCTCAGGTCTCCGCGGCGGCGCCGCTCCTCGAGGTCCTCGACATCTGGTGCGACTATCGGACGGCCGCCGGCCCGAAGCCGGTCGTGAAGGGTGTCAGCCTGGCGGTCCGCCCAGGCGAGACCGTCGGCGTGGTCGGCGAGAGCGGCAGCGGCAAATCGACGCTGCTGCGAGCAATTGCCGGCCTCCATCCGGTCTCCTCGGGCGCGATTCGCCTGAACGGGAAGGAGCTTGCCGCTCGCGCCGTCAAGCGTCCACGATCCGTCCGGCGAGAGATCCAGCTCGTCTTCCAGAACCCCGACTCGTCCCTGAACCCGCGTCATACGGTGGGCGACATCGTCGCGCGGCCGATTCGGCTCTTCCGCGAAGACATCCCGCGCGCGCAGGTGAAGGACACGGTCGCCATGCACCTCGAGGCCGTCAAGCTCCCGTCCTCGCTTCGTTATCGCTACCCGGCGGAGCTTTCCGGCGGGCAGAAGCAGCGCGTCGCGATCGCGCGCGCGTTCGCCGCACAACCGTCGCTCCTCCTCTGCGACGAGGTGACGTCGGCACTCGACGTCTCCGTCCAGGCGACGATCCTCGAGCTCATCGCCGACCTCGCCGTCCAGTTCGGGACGGCCGTTGTCTTCGTCAGCCACGATCTCGCCGTCGTCCGGACGGTCGCGACCCGAGCACTCGTGATGAAGGAAGGCGAGGTGTGCGAGGAGGCCGAGATCGAGCGCCTCTTCCTCACGCCCGAGCATCCATACACCCGGGAGCTCCTCGCGTCGATCCCGGAGTCGATCGCGGTCTCCGCGTCCGAGGCACCGCTAGTCGGCACGTGAACCTCGGTCTCGAGGGCAAGGTCGCCCTCGTCGGCGGAGGCAGTCGTGGGCTCGGGCGGGCGACCGCCGACGTGCTCGCACGCGAGGGTGCCGCGGTCGCGATCTACTCGCGCGACGAGAAGGCGCTCCGGCAGGCCGCGACCGAGATCGCGGCCGCGACCGGTCGTGACGTGGTCCCTATCCCTGCGGACGTCTCGAGGCCCGAAGATTGCGAGCGCGCGATCGATGACGTGGTCGCGCGACTCGGCGGCCTCGACGTCCTCGTGACGAACATGGGTGGGCCGCCGTATCGCGCAGACGTCCCGCTCGAGGACGAAGAGTGGCACCGCGCCTGGGAGCTCGTCACACAGAGCGTCGTCCGGCTCTGCCGGCGCGCCGTCCCACACATGCGCGCGCGGGGCGGCGGCCGGATCGTCAACGTCACGACCTGCGGGGTCCATCAGCTCATCACCGGGACCGCGCTCTCCGCCGTCCCGCGCCTCGCGACGACCGCGTTCTCGAAGTACCTCGCGGCGGAGCTCGCCGCCTCGGGAATACGCGTCAACAACGTCCTCCCGGGGTGGATCGGTACGCAGCGCGTCGTCGACCTCGCCGAGGGTGAGGCGGAAGAGCGTGGAATTTCCGTCGACGACGTGTACGCCGAGCAGACGGCGGCGATCCCGATGACACGGTTCGGCCGTCCGGAAGAGATCGCGGACGCGATCGCGTTCCTCGTCTCCGATCGTTCCTCGTACGTCACGGGCGTGAACCTGCGGGTCGACGGTGGGTGGTGCCTCAACCCGACGTTCTAGGATCCGGGGCGCAGTGCCGGTCGCGGACATCGACGTCGACCTAACCTCCGAGCAGCGGGAGATTCGCGACCTCGTCCACGCTTTCGCCGAGCGCGAGATCCGGCCGGTCGCACCAGCCGTAGACGAGTCGGACACCGAGATGCCGTGGGAGCTATGGCACAAGGCCGCCGATCTCGGCGTGACGACGTTCATGCTGCCCGAGGAGTACGGCGGCGGCGGGATGACGGATGTCCTGACGCAATGCGTTGTCCAGGAGGAGCTCTGCTGGGGGGACGTCGGCATCGGCAATCTCGTCGCCTCGAACGGGTTCTTCGCTGACCCCGTCCTCGAGCTCGGCTCGGACGAGCAAAAGCGGCGCTGGGTCGAGGCGCTCTGCGGTCCGGCGCGGCCGCTCGGCGCCGTCGCCTCGACGGAGCCCGACGTCGGATCGGACTCCGCCGCGATCGCGACGGCTGCTCGGCGAACCGACGCCGGCTACGTGCTGAACGGCCAGAAGACGTGGGTTTCAAACGGCGGCGTCGCCAAGTACTACGTCGTCTTCGCGACCGTCGCTCCGGGGACCCGCCACCGCGGCGTCACCGCGTTCCTCATCGAGAAGGAGGACGCCGGTGTCTCGTTCGGCGCACCGATGAAGAAGATGGGCCAGCGCGCGATCGTGAACGCCGAGCTCTTCCTCGCCGACGTGCCGATTCCCGAGGACCGGCGCCTCGGTGAAGAGGGTCGCGGCTTCTACGGGCTCATGCGGACGTTCGAGCGCTCGCGCGTGATTCTCGGCGCGGGCGCAACCGGCCTCGCTCGCGGGGCGCTCGAGTACGCGGTGGAGTACGCGCGGTCGCGCGAGCAGTTCGGCCGGCCGATCGGCGAGCACCAGGCCGTCGCGTTCCGCCTCGCCGACATGGCGCTGCGCGTCGATGCTTCGCGGCTCCTCGTGCACCGTGCGGCTCGGAAGATCGACCGCGGGGAGGAAGCGGCGGCAGAATCCGCGATGGCGAAGCTGCACAGCTCGGAGACGGCGATGTGGTGTACGTGGGCGGCCGTCCAGACGCTCGGCGGATGGGGCTACTCGCGTGAGTATCCGGTCGAGAAGTGGATGCGCGACGCGAAGCTGGAGGAGATCGAGGAGGGAACGTCGGACATTCAACGGCTGATCATCTCGCGGCGGCTCCTCGGGGGGTGACTCGCGATCTCACCGCGCTCTTCGACCCGCGCTCCGTTGCGGTCGTCGGCGCGTCGAACGACCCCGCGAAGTGGGGACACTGGCTCGCACGCGGCGCCCTCCGCGGCGCGGATCGCCGCTCCATCTTCCTCGTCAATCGAAACGGTGGAGAGATCTTCGGGCACCACGCGTACCGCTCGATCAGTGACATTCCCGAACCGCCGGAGCTCGTGGTCGTAACGGTGCCCGCCCGTGGCTTCGAGGAGGCAGTCGACGGGGCGGTCGCGGTTGGTGCGAAGGCGATCGTCGGCATCACGGGTGGACTGGGCGAGCTCGGCGGCGCAGCGCGCGAGCGCGAGCAGGCTCTCGCGCGCCGCGTCCGCGAGGCGGGCGCCGTTCTCCTCGGCCCCAACTGCCTGGGTGTCTTCGACGCCGATGCAGGGATCGAGCTGTCGTCGAACGACTTTCCGCCGGGGACGACCGGCGTCATCTCGCAGAGCGGGAACGTCGCGATCGAGCTCGGGCTCCTGGCTCAGGAGGTCGGTCTCGGCTTTTCGCGCTTCGCCTCCCTCGGGAACCAGGCCGATCTCCAGGCGGCAGAGTTGGTC
>JALZEM010000164.1 GCA_030862005.1 Actinomycetota bacterium
TCGCGCGCGACCTCGGAGCCGCGCAGTGCGCCGAGGGTGGAAGCGAAGACAGCGAGCTCGCGCGGGCACTCAAGCGGGATTCCGTCGTCATCGCCGTCCTGTATTCGCCCGACTCCACGGTCGATAAGCTTGCGATTCGAGAGGCCCGTGCCGGCGCTGCGGCTGTCAACGCCGGCTTCGTCGCAATCGACGTCTACAACACGCGCGAGATTGCACCCGTGGCGGCGGAATCGCAGGTCCGCGGCGCACCCGCCGTCCTCGTTTTCGCGCGCTATCGGGGCGCCGTTACACAAATTTCCGGGTACGCAGATCGAGAGACGGTCGCGCAGGCGGCCGACAACGCCGCCGTATGAGCGAGCTAGGCTCGTCGTTCGACATTCCGCCTCTCGGCGGCTCGCCTCGCGCTGACTCCCTCCTCGACGGTTCGGCCGTGGGTGACCCGCGGCTCGACCCGTCGCCGCTCGGCCACTCGCCGCTTGCGGCCGGGGAGCGGGAGCTCACGGTTCGCTCCGCGCGTAAGGACGGCCGCCAGGTCGTCATGCTCCGAACGCTCGAACGCAGAACCGAATGTGTGGTCGAATGCGAGGTCTATCCGGTGTCAGGCCTTCGCGTGGAGCCCCTTCGTCCCGGCCCGTACCGCTTCCCGAACGCCGCTGAGGCAAATGCGTTCATCGATGAAGCCGTGCAGGTTCTGAGCTACCTCGGCTGCGACGTCGCCTAGCCCTGCCCATGCGGCTCGCGTGGCTCTGGTGGCTCCCCGTGGTGGCCGCGGCCGCGACCGTCGCGGCGTTCGACCTCGGAGCCGACGCCGGTGACATTCCATTCTTCCTCGACGCGGCACGGACGCTGCTCTCGCCGGACTGGTCGGACACGTTCGCCGATCCCGACGTCCAGGCGGGGCCGCTTCAGCTCGCCGCCCTCGGCGTAGCCGACGCGCTCGCTGGGGCGATCTCGGTCTCGAGCCTCGCCTTCCTCGCGTTCGCGCTCGAAGTCGGGGCCGCCGCGCTCCTCCTCGTCGTTTGCCGTCGCGTGATCCCCCACGCGGGCCGCGGCGTTCTCCTCGGTACGGGACTTGTCGCGGTCGCCGTCGGCCTCCCGCACGGCGCCTTCGTCGACGGCCATCCGGCACAGCTCGTGATCCCGCTCCTCTGGTTCCTCGGCGCGCGGGAGGCACGGGAGGGACGCGTCGTGCTTGCGGGCGCGATCGTGGGCGTGTCGGCAGGCCTGGAGCTCTGGGGCGTCCTCGGCGGAGTTGCTCTCTTCCTTGCGCCCCGGCTCCGAGCGGTGCTCGCCGGATTCGCCGTGGAGGCCGTCGTCGTGGCAGCGTTCTTCGCGCCCTTCATCCTCGTGGGAGAGTTCCGGATGTTCGACTACACGTGGCACGTCGCCGAAGGCACGCTCGCAAGCCTTGCGCTTCCCGCCGGAGACGCCTTCCCGTGGGAGCTGAGGATCGCGCAAGGAGCCGTCGCGGCTGCGGTCGGAACGGCATTCGTCTACGTCCTCAGGCCGAGTCGCCACGCCGCCTGGCTCGCGCTCGCCGCCGTTCTCGCCACGCGCCTCGCACTCGACCCGGTGCTCTACTCGTGGTACTGGCTCGCGCTCCAGACGGTCGTTCTCGTCGGAGCCGCCGAGCTCGCCTCCTCGGCGACGATCCGCGCAGTCGTCCGCTCGCGCTTGTGGAACGGGCGGACCGTGCCGATAGAAGCCCCGTGAACGTCGCCGCGGCCCTCCTCGCGTTCCCGCCTGCGCTCGCCCTCGGGAGCTTCCTGAACGTCGTCGTCGCGCGGCTCCCGGAGCACCGGTCGCTCGTGCGGCCTCGTTCCGCCTGTCAGAGCTGCGGCACGGAGCTCACGTGGTCCGACAACGTGCCTGTCTTCTCCTATCTCGTGCTCCGCGGCCGCTGCCGCACCTGCCGCGCCCCCATCAGCATTCGCTACCTGCTCGTCGAGCTTGCGACGGCGATCCTCGTCGCCGCCTGTTTTCTTCGGTTCGGGATCTCGGGCAAGGCGTTCGTCGGCGCGTTCTTCGTCGCCGTGCTCGTCGCGCTCTCCGCGATCGACTTCGAGCGACGGATCCTTCCGGATCGCATCGTCCTCCCGGCTACCGCGATCGTGCTCGCCGCGCAGATCGCGCTCTTTCCCGATCACACCCTCGAGTGGGTCCTCTCGTCGTTCTTCGCCTCGCTCTTTCTCTTCGTCGCGCTCGTTGCGTACCCGCGCGGAATGGGGATGGGCGACGTCAAGCTTGCGCTTCTCCTCGGTGCCGCGCTCGGGAAGACCGTCGCGGTTGGACTCATGCTCGGGATGCTCGCCGCGATGGTCGTGGGCATCGTCCTGTTCGCCCGCCACGGGAGCGCCGCGCGGAAGATGGCGATCCCGTTCGGCCCCTTCCTCGCATTCGGCTCGGTGATCGCGCTCTTCGGGGGCGAGCACATCCTCGACGCGTACATGGGGTTGTTCTAGGCCCCGCCCAAGGCCCGGGCTGGATCGAGCCCTAGGTGACGGGCAAGGCGCGCATCCCCTCTTCAGGGATGCGGCCCGAAACGCCGATAACTCGATCAGGTGGAATTCGACGATCTTCAGTACCTGCGCGGCCCGGGAGGCGAAGAGCAAGCGCCGAGCGCGGCTGAACGGGGCGTAACGCCTCAGCCCCTACCCGGGGCCGGCATCGCGCCCAATCGCCTCAGCGAGCTCCTCGCCGACCTCCTCGAGACGACGGGGCTGATCGCGCCGGACCGCCTGGCGCAGGCGCGCGCCCGCACGGGCTCAGGCTCGCTCGCCCAAGGGATCGCCGACGAGGGCCTCGCACCGGCGTCCGGCATCGCACGGGCGGCCGCGGCTCGCCATCATCTCCCGTTCGTCGACCTCCAGTCCGAGGTGATCGAGCGGCAAGCGGTCGAGGCCATCCCGGCTCACGTGCTCGGGCGCGCCGGGGCGCTCCCGTACAAGATCGTCGGGAACGTTCTGAAGATCGTGGTCGCCGACCCGAGCGACGTCCACCGGGTCGACGAGCTTCGGCTCGCGACGCGGTACACGCTGGACATCGGCGTCGCACCGCGCGAGGACATCGAGCTCGAGCTGCGCAAGATCGCCCGCGCGAGCGAGGTGTGGGAGCGCGCCGCACTCGTCGAGGACGAGCTCGAGGTCGACGAAGAGAAGGAAGAAGACGACCTCGAAGCCGACGACGGCGTGTCGGATGCCCCGCTCGTTCGCCTCGTGAACTCGATCATCCTCCAGGCGGCCGAGGACGGAGCGAGCGACCTCCACTTCGACCCGCATGACGACGCGCTGGTCGTGCGCCTACGCGTCGACGGTGTCCTGCACGAGGTGCAGCGCATCCCGAAGCGTCTCGCGACGGCGGTGACGACGCGCCTCAAGGTTCTCGCCAAGCTCGACATCGCGGAGCGGCGGAAGCCGCAGGACGGGCGAATCTCGCTGAACGCGAAGGCGGCCGGCCGCCTCCTCGACATCCGCGTCGCCGTCCTCCCGACGGTCGAGGGCGAGGGCGTGACGATGCGCCTCCTCGACAAGTCGAAGAAGATCCCGACGCTGACGGACCTCGGGTTCTCGGACGAGATGCGCGCGCAGTTCGAGGACATCCTCGGCCGTCCGACGGGCGCGCTCCTCGTGACGGGCCCAACGGGCTCGGGTAAGTCGACGACGCTGTACGCGTCGCTCGACCAGATCAACAAGCCTGACATCAACATCATCACGGTCGAGGACCCTGTCGAGTACCGCCTCCAGGGTCTCAACCAGATGCAGGTGAACCCGAAGGCGGGCCTCACGTTCGGCATGGCGCTCCGCTCCATCCTCCGCTCGGATCCCGACGTCGTGATGGTGGGTGAAATCCGCGACGTCGAGACGGCGAAGATGGCGATCGAGGCCGCTCTCACGGGCCACTTCGTCCTCTCGACGCTGCACACGAACGACGCGCCGAGCGCCCTCACACGCCTGAACGAGATGGGCGTCGAGCCCTTCCTGACGGGCTCCGCTGTGAGCGCAGTCGTCGCGCAGCGGCTCGCGCGGAAGCTCTGCACCCATTGCTGCGAGATGTACATTCCAACGCGCGAGGAGATGCTGAACGCGCGCTTCTCGCCCGATCAGGTCGCCGCGGCCGACGGCGTGAGCCTCTACCGCAAGCGCGGCTGCCCGCGGTGCGCACAGACCGGCTACAAGGGCCGGATCGGCATCTACCAGCTGATGGTCATGAGCGAGTCGCTCAGCCGCCTCGCCTCGCAGCACGCGAGCCGCGAAGAGATCGAGCGAGCGGCGATGGAGGCCGGGATGAACACGCTCTGGGACGATGGGCTCGCGAAGGTCGCGTCGGGGCTGACCTCGATCGAAGAGCTCGGCCGCGTCCTCGTGTAAACGCAGCCGCATGCCCTAGCCGCCGGCCGCGGTGACTGTCCCTGGGACTGTCACTCCTCCGGCCGCGGTGACTGTCCCTGGGACTGTCACTCCTGGGGCAAGACGGTGACGGAACTGCGACGGAATACACGCTTTCCGGAGATTCTCGGTTTCCCCGCCGTACCGTCAAACCATGGCGCGTCGTCCCCGCCTCGAGGTCGCACCGGGCCTCTTTCACGTGAACGCCCGCGGCAATCGGCGACAGCCGATCGTCCTCGCCAGCTCCGACGTAGCTCACTTCTTCGCGAACCTCGACGGCGTCGTGCGCACGCTCAATTGGAAGTGTTACGCGTACGCGGTCATGCCGAACCACTACCACCTTCTGGTGGAGACGACCACGCCGAACCTCGGCGACGGAATGCGTCGGTTGAACGGGGATTACGCCCGCTGGTTCAACCGCCGCTACGGCTTCGGCGGCCACCTCTTCCAGGACCGGTTTCACTCCGCGGCCGTCGAAAGCGATCGTCATCTGCTCGAGCTCTCCCGCTACATCGTCGTGAACCCGGTTCGCGCCGGGCTGTGCCAGCACGTCGAGGACTGGCCGTGGAGCAGCTATCGACCCGCGGTTGGCCTAGCCTCGGAGCCGCGCTTCCTCTCGTCCGACCGGCTCCTCGGCCACTTCGGCCGAACACGCCGTGCGGCGAGAAAACGCTACGCGACGTTCGTTCTGGACGCGCCCGTTCGGGCGATGCGCGGTACGGACGGTCGCTGGTGACTGTCCCAGGGACAGTCACCGCCCGACGCGCAGTCACCGCCCGACGTGAGTCACCGCCCGACGTGCCGCCCGAACAGGCCGGCGTCGCGGGTACGGCATCAGCGACGTCGTGGCTAGGACACCTCGACGCGGCCTCATTGAGCGGGACGTCTAGCCGGAATAGAGCTGCGGCGGATTCGGCTGCGCGTAGACCGTCGCGTTCCCCGGCATGCCGGCGGGCACCGTGGTGATGTTCGGGAAGTCGTTCGTCGAGACGGACTGGCCGAGCACGACCTCCGTCGCGATCACCGGGCCGTCGACCCTCGAGAACGAGTCGACGTCGATCTTCTTCGTAGCGTACAGCGCGCCCTGAAACTGCGAGTTCAGCATCTTGATGCTGTACCCCGAGGAAACCTCGGGCTGGCGGTTGTCGCCGTCCACGACAATGGCGAGCATCTCGGTGTTCGGGTTCCAGGCGCTGAAGTCGCAGCCCGCGCCGGAGACGCCTCCGCAGAGCTTCGCGTTCTTGAGCTTGAAGGAGCCGGAGAGATACAACGACCCCTGGCCGTTGTACTGAACGACCGTCGGAGTCGAGAACTCGATCTTCGCGTCGCCGTCGATGTAGATCGTGCCGCTGACCGTCAGCACCTTGCTCGTCGCGTCCCACGACAGCTCACCGCCGCTCTGGACGCGGCACGTGTACGACGAGCCGGTCGGCGTCAGGTCCTGAACTGCGAGGTTGTTGTTCTTGTACGTGAGCTTCTCGGTCTCGGACGCGGCTTCGGCGGCGACGGGGCTGTCGAACGTCGGCGGCGTCCCCGAGACGGTCACGCACGGGAAGTACGGGCCCGGAGCCGCGTTCACGTACCACGCGTCGAAGCTCGCGTTCGGCGCGGCGAGCGTCGCAGGCTCGGTGGAGAAGGTCTCGGCGTAGACCGACGTCTCGCTGCCGGTGACGCACTCGTCGTAGAGCGGTCTCGTGAACCATTCGCAGCCGCCCGCGATCCTCACGTCAGAGATGCCCTGGCTCGCACCGGTCATGCCGACGGTGTTGTGCTGCGTCGCCTGATCGAGCTTTCCGTTCACGATCAACGTGGTCGGGTTCGTCTCGCCCTTGAGAACCTTGGCAGACTGCTGGAGGCAGAGGTTGCCGAAGACGTAGAGGTTCGTCCGGACCTCGACTGTGCTACCGATCGTCATGTCGCAGGTATTGCCCGTCTGCGTCGACATGATGTAGTTCCACGACGGGTTGTTGAGGGGCTGCGTCGTCGTGGCCGTGACCGGCACCTTTGCCGTCAGGACGCGTGTCACGTCGGCGGCGGTGGCACCCGTGGGATTCTCGATCCGCCCGATCGACGTCAGCGACCAGACGGCACTCGGCTTGTCGAAGACGCCCGACCAGGTGACCGTTCCGCCGTCATAGCTCCGAGTCGTCTCGGGGAGCAGGGTCGCGTTGAGCGCATTGTTGCTCGGGTGCGAGAGGACGGACATCATCTCGTTCAGGCCGGCTTCGGCCACGCCGTACGCGCTCGAGTTGTCCTTCGAGTACTCGCTCGAGCGGCTGTTCGAGTTCGCGTATTCGATCAGCGTGGCGCCGCTCAACGAGAGCACGCCGAGCACACCCACAGCCATGATGAGAGAGATCCCATCCTGGCGGCGGAACAATCGTACAAGCCGCAGTAGCCGCATCATCCGCTGCGTGTCGTGTTCCTCAGGACAATGTCGGTCTGCAGTCGCCACTGCTTCCATCCCTCGTTCGGGTTCACGTTCACGGGAAAGTCCAGGTGGAACTTTCCGAGCTCGCCGCTCGGCTTGCCGTAGGAGAAGACGGCAGCGGCCGTCAGGTAGTCGGCAACCGTCGTTGTGTTCCGCTTGAGACGAAAACGCTGTGTGGATCCGGTCACCGCCTCGGTCGAATAGACGACCGTCGTCGTCGAGCCGCCGACGGCGGTGGGACAGTGGCTCGGAAGCGTGATCGAGACGCCCGTGCCTCCACCCTCGACGGTGACGTTGTTCGCACAGTGCACCTCGCGGCGAAGGCGATCCGCGGCGGTCCGGGCTTGCTGCTGCGCCTGGAAGCGACGGTTCGCGTCGAGCTCCGCGCGTGCGCCCGAAACGAAGAGCGCGGTCAGCGCGGTCAGGATCGTCATCAGGATCGCCATCACTGCGATCAACTCAACGAGCGTGTAGCCGCCCTGCCCGCGAATCCTGCGGAGGAGGCGCCGCATTATTCCGCTGCTTTCGCCTCGACCTCCGCGAGCGCGGCACTCGCGACGGCGGCGCTTCTCGCGCCGAAACCCCAGCGAGCCTGGAGATCGCGATCCATCGCGATGAGAACACGAAGCGCATCCGCACCCCCGCTCCAACCGAACTTGGCGCCGGTGACGATCCAGGCGTGCTGGTAGAGCCAGTACTGGACGAGCGGCTTCGTCGGCTTCGTCTGAGCCGCCATGCGCTTTTGGACGAGGCGCGCGCGCTCCGGAAGCGGCAGCTCGTTGAGCGGCTCGGACGGCGCGCCGGCGACCTTGAAGTCGGGCTGGCGCGGCGCGGTTGCGCCGTCGTCGGCCGGTGGCTCTTCGGGTCTGTTCGAATCCTTGTTCTTCTTGCTCGCCCGTTCCGCCTTCGGGGCCTCGGTCTTCGCGGCGTCGGACGTCTTGCTCGCCGGTTCCGCCTTCGGGGCCTCGGTCTTCGCGGCCTCGGACGCAAGCACGAGCTTCGTTCCCTCGTGCGGGGACGAGTTCTCAGGGACTCCGCGCTCGGCGTACTCGGAATTCCGTGCGAGGCGAAGCTGGATCGTCGGGGCCCCGGTGTCGACCACCTTCACCCCTGGTGCGGGGAACTGGACGGCGACGGTGTTTGCGGCAAAGCCACGAACGGCGCCCTTGACGCGCCAGGCAAACCCGGCGTCCTCGAGGATCCCCTTGGTGAAAACGTACGCCTGCCGGCGAACGTCCGGAACTATGAGGAACTCCGGCGCCTTCGGCGCGGCCGAGGTCGCGGGGGGCGCGCTCTCGAGTTCCTCGCCCACGGCGGCGAACGTGATCGTCGACGTCGCTAGAAGCCAGATCAGCGTAAGCGCGGCCAGGCGAGGTAGAAGCGCAGCAAGACGAGGGGCCATACCCTCCCAATCGGCAGCCGGAGAGCCGAATCAAGCCCCTAACGGGGGAAGGCGGCTCCCGCGACAGGGTCACGAGCGGAACCTGCGCCGAACGAGTGACAGGATCTAGTCGGAGAAGGTGACGACTGACTCGTCGACGACATCGAACACGGGGTTCGACGCCGACCTTGCCGAGGCTGCGGCGGGAGCAGGGTCGCCCTGCCACCGAAACGCGATCCCGGCGAACGACTGGAACCAGGGCTCCTGCTGCGGGTACGCGCGTGCCGGGGAGAATTGGAGGTGGAGATGAGGCCCGGTCGAGTTCCCGGTCGACCCGA
>JALZEM010000197.1 GCA_030862005.1 Actinomycetota bacterium
GTCGACGGTCTTGTCCCGAAGCGTCGACCAGGCCAAGAACCCTCCGACGACCGCAGCGGTGACGAGGAACGTTCCCCCGACCGCCAGCCGGAGATCGGGACGTCGCCACGCGAGACCGAGCGCGAGAGCGCCGGAGCCCGCGAACCACAGCGCCGTAAGCGCCATCGCAACGTCGAAGTTGTCGGTGATGACACCGCCCACGACCCACAGGCCGAGAATGAACAAGGCGACGACGGCGAGCGCCGAGAGGACACGAGCCCAGACGGGGAGCGCGCGAGTCATGTGAGGCGTCTCTGCGGTCATCGCTTCTGTCCGGTTTAGCAGCCGAGGGTTACGACCGTCTTAAACTCGCGCGAGGAGAGCGACGGCCTGAGCCGCGAGTCCCTCGTTGCGGCCAGTGAACCCGAGGCCGTCGGTCGTCGTCGCCCGCACCGAGATCTGCTCGGGCCGGACGCCGAGAGCCCCCGCGAGCCGCGTGCGCATCGCGTCGCGAACGGGCGCGATCCGCGGCGCCTCGCCGACCAGAACGCAGTCTGCGTTGACGAGCTCGAAGCCCGAGTTCTTCACGACCTCGTACGCCCTCTGGAGGAGGCGAATCGACGAAGCGTCCCGCCATTGCGCGTCGCCCGACGGGAAGAGCTCGCCGATGTCTCCTAGCGCGGCGGCGCCGAGAAGCGCATCGATCAGCGCGTGCGAGATGACGTCGCCGTCGGAATGCCCCGCGAGACCGAGCTCGCCCGGGAAATCGACGCCGGCGAGTACGAGCGGAACGTCCTCGACGAGCGCGTGGGCGTCGACGCCGATCCCGACCCGAAGCTCGCTCACGCGCCCCTCTCCTCCACGTCACAAACCCGGGCTTTGTGTTGCCTCACCCACGCCGCTCGAGGCGGCCGAAGGCGCACTTTCTCAGGCACGCTGATGCTCGCCGAAGGGAATCGATGCAACACAAGCTCGGGATCGTGACACCGCTGCTCATCGGCCTGCCGCGAGGAGGCGCTCGACGAAGTCAAGATCGGCTGCCGACGTGACCTTGACGAGCTGCGGATCACCGTCGACGAGGCGCACACGCCCTCCGGCGGCCTCGACGAAGCCGGCGCAGTCGGTTCCGTCGCCGGCGGAAGTCGCGAGCGCATCCCGTAGCGTCGACGCGACGAACGCCTGCGGCGTCTGGACGCCGTAGAGGCCGTCGCGGGCGACGGTCTCCGTGACGGCGCCGTCCTCGCGAGCTCGCTTGAGCGTGTCCGCGACGGGCAATGCGGGCACGGCTCCGTCCCAGCCGTCGCCGAGGGGGGCCATGACACGGTCGATGACCTCGTGGGGGACGAGCGGGCGAGCGGCATCGTGCACGAGCACGACGCCGGCCTCGTGGGGCACCTCCTCGATTCCGGCACGGACGGAGTCGGGCCGCCTTTCGCCTCCCGTAACACACGCGCTGACTTTCGCGGCCCCGAGCTCCTCCGCGAGCAGGATCGCCGGCTCCTCCCAGCCGACCGGGGCCACGACGACGAGCGCCTCGATCCACTCCGAGCTCTCGAGCCGCTCGAGTGGCTCGGCGAGCAGCGGGCGGCCGGCGAGCTTCGCGAACGCCTTCGGGCGGTCGATGCCGAGCCGTTCACCCCGGCCCGCCGCAACGAGGACCGCCCAGACGCCGGTCACCGTCGTCGCCACGGCCGCGCCTGTGGGCGGCTGCCGTTAGCTTGCGACGGCGTCGTGGACGCGAACGTTGCCGAGCGTCTCGTCGAGCCAGGCGGCGGCCTCGTCCTCGTCCATCCCCTTCGCGTACATGAGCTCGCTCGCGAGGATCTTCTTCGCCTTCACGAACATCTGCTTCTCGCCCGTGGAAAGACCCTTCTCCTGGTCGCGCAGCGAGAGGTTCCGCACGACCTCGGCTAGCTCGAAGATGTTGCCGGTCTTCATCTTGTCGCGGTTGTACTTGAAGCGTCGATTCCAGTTCTTCGGCATCTTCGTCCCGTCGCCGTGGAGGACGTCGAGCACCCGTTCGACCATCTCCTCGTCGATCACCTTGCGGAGCCCGACGCGCTCCGCGTTTTCGGACGGGACGTTGACGGTCATGTCGTTGTGCAGGATCTGAATCGTCAGGTATTCCCGTTCCTGCCCGAGAACGGTGCGCGTCTCCTTCTTCACCACGACGCCCGCGCCATGGTGGGGATAGACGACCTTATCGCCGACTTTGTACAAGCTCCCTCCCTCTCTCAAAGAGCGCAACAAAACGCGCCCGAGGACGCTCTAAACACAGGTAGTCTATCGGAAACCTGTGGAAAAAGCGAGCGTTTCCAGGGGTTTTTTATCCCCAGAAGCTCAGTTCATCCGCAAAGAGCAGGAATTTTCCGCGTCAGAGCTGTAGGTAGCGATCGACGAGATTGTGCTCCTGCAGGCGTCGGAGGCCCTCGCGGATCTCGCGCGCGCGGACGGAGCCGACGCCCGCGACCGCCTCGAGGTCGCGGTGGCTCGCCCGGATCACGGCGTCGAGCGACTCGAAGTCGCGGACGACGTGACGGATGACCGAATCGGGGAGCCGCGGGATGTGCGCGAGGACGCGATAACCTCGCGGGGCGACCGTGTAGTCGAGCGGGTTCGCGTCTCGCGGATATCCCAATAGCTCGGCGAG
>JALZEM010000227.1 GCA_030862005.1 Actinomycetota bacterium
ACGGACCGGCTTGCGCGGATCGTGGACGAGATCCTGCTCGCGAGCCAGCTGTCATCCGGGTCGCTTTCCTTGGCCCAGGACCAGTTCGATCCGGTCGCACTCGCGGACGCCACCGTCGAGGCGGAGCGCGCGAGGCTGCCCGAGCGTCTAGCCCTCGACCTCGTTGCTGCGGATGAGGTTCCCCCGGCCGCAGGTGACAGTGAGAAGGCCCGGCAGGTCCTCGAGGACCTGATCGACAACGCAGTCAAGTACTCGCCGGGCGGCGGGCGAATCGAGGTCGCTGTCGATCGGAATGACGGCAGCGTTCGCTTCACCGTGCGCGACGAGGGGGTCGGGATCCCGCTGGGAGAGCAGGAGCGGATCTTCGAGAAGTTCTACCGGCTCGACCCGGACCAGACCGGCGGCGTCGGCGGAACGGGGCTCGGCCTCTACATCTGCCGCGAGCTCGTCCGGCGGATGAACGGCCGGATGAGCGTCGACTCCGAACCTGGCGTCGGCTCCACGTTCACATTCGAGCTGCCGGTCGCGCCGCCGCCGGTCTCGTAGTCGCAACAACCGCTCGACGTTCCGAGGCGGGTCCGTAATTCGAGCTAGCCGGCTCCCCATGCCGCGTCGACCTGAAGCCGTTCGCTCGAAGCCGCCGTTCGCTGAGACCGTGGCGGTACCGAGCATCCTCCATAGGACACGTTCTTACCGGAAGGATCGAAGCCAAGCCCACGCATGCGCGACCGCCTCGTCGACCACGGACCGATGAGCGTTCACCCCGTGGCGACGGAAGACGGTCTGTCCTCGGTGACGCCCACGCGCGAGGGAGTCGAGTCCGCGCTCGGCAGCTCGAATGTGAACGTCGAGCCGGCGCCGGCGACCGAGTCGACCGAAATCTGCCCGCCCATACGAACGACGAGCTCACGGCAGATGTAGAGGCCGAGCCCCGTCCCACCGACACCGCGAGTCATGCCGGGGTCAAGGCGATAGAACTTTTCGAAGATCTGCTCCTGCTCGTCCGGCGGAATCCCCAACCCTTCGTCCCGAACGAGGAACTGGACGCTTGTATCGCGCGCCTTGACGGCCATCTCGATCTTGCCGCCGTCGGGCGAGTACTTGACGGCGTTCTCCACGAGGTTCACGAGCACCTGCCGGACCTTGTCGCGGTCGGCCGCGACGGTCGGTACCGCGTCGGGCGCGTCAACGAAGATCGTCACGCCCGCGGGCGCCCGTGCGCGGGCCGCCTCGGCCACGCGCTCGACGAGGTCGACCGGGTCGAACGATTCGGTAAATAGATCGAGCCGTCCTGCGTCCAACTGGTTCGCCAACAGGATCTCGTTGACGATCCGGCTCAGCCGGTCGGATTCTTCCACGATGAGCGTGACGAATCGCTCGCGGCCGGATTCGTCCAGCGCGAAGTCGTGCCTGCGAAGAGTCTGCGCCGCCCCGTAGACCGCGGCGAGCGGCGTCCGAAGCTCGTGCGATGCGGTCGCGACGAACTCCGCCTTCAGCTCATCGAGACGGTGCGCCGCCGTTACGTCGCGAAATGCGTAGACCGTGCCTCCAAAGAATTCCACGCCCGAGATCGACACCCATCGCTCGCCGCGCTCCGTCTCGATTGGCAGCGTGTCCGGCTCGCTGGGCTCCGGCGCGGTCGCCACCGGTATGCGATCGGCGAGCGATCGCCAGCCTGGAATGACGTCCGCGGCGGACCGGCCGAGCACGTCCTCGGCGGCGACCTCGATGATCGCCTCTGCGGCGGGGTTCCACAGGCGAACGATTCCCGACTGATCGAGGAGCAACAGGCCGTCGCCCACGTACGTCAGGACACGGGCGGCCTCCGCCCCTTCTTGCACCTGGCGGGAAAGCCGCCCGGTGTCGACGGCGAGGCCGGCAATGCGCGCCAGATGCTCGGCGAGCGTGAGGTCGGCGACCCCGTATGTTCGACCCGGAGCCGTCGCGACGAACGTGAAGACACCCACGACGCGGCCGCGTGAGACCAAGGGCACGCTGATCCGATCCTCTTCGAGCAACGGCGTGCCGGTGCGTGCGACGTCGCGGGCAGAGGAATCGACGTCTTGCGACGGGTCGGTCGCCTGCGCGGGACGCGGCTCGCCGTGGAGCGCGATCAGACGGCGCGCTCGACCATCCTCGTCGACGAGATCGACGGTGCACCAATCGGCGAAGCTTCGGACGGCGAGAGCGGCTACGCGCTCGAGACCGACTTCCGTGTCCGGTCGGGACGAGAGCAGACGGCTTGCCTCGGCAACAAGTTCGAGTCTCGCTTGCCGCTTGCTCGAGTCGTCGCGGAGCACGTCGGCGCGCGCGAGCAGGCGTTCCCGTTCCTCTTCCGCACGTCGCCGGTCAGTCAAATCGATGAGGACGCCCTGCGTGTACAGAGGCCGAGCGTCGTCGTCGCGAATCGTCAGCGCTATGTCGGCGACATCGACGATCCGCCCGCTCTTGGCGACCAGGCGGTATTCGCTTCGGAAGATGTGTTCCCGAGCGGCGGCGACCTCGTCCTCGACGCGCACACGGTCCTCTGGATGAATCGCGTCGACGAGCAGGAGTGGGCGTCCGATGCATTCCTCCTGGGCGTATCCGAGGACACGGCTGACCTGGGCGCTCACGCTGAGTGGAGCACCGCGTTGACCGGGAGGATGCAGGTAGGCGATTACGGGAAGCTGCTCGAGGAGCGCGTCGTACTTTGCGCGCGCCTCGCTGAGGCGCCGTTCCGCTCGCCGCGCTTCGTCGGCGTCCGCGACCGCGATCAGCGCTCCATCTGTTTCATCCCCGATCCGAATCGGCGCAGCTGCCACTCTGAAGACGGCGCTGCCCCCATCGGCCTTGGTCAGAATGGCCTCGCGAGCGAGCGGCCGCTGAGCGCTCGCCGACGAGCGGATCAGCTCGGCTATCGCGTTGCGCGCCGCGTCGTCGGCGCCAAGATCGACAGCGGGCCGCCGGGTTCCATCATCGCCGGAAACCCCGAGAAGGTGGTCGGCCGCGGCGTTCCAAGCTAGCACGCGGCCCTCGGAATCGACCTCGATCAGTCCGTCGGACGTCGTCGCCTCGAGCGCGCCGAGTTTGCTTAGCGCACGATCTCGTTCGCGCTCGCGGCCGCCGGCGTAGCGGGCGATCAACCCTGCAATGACCCCGGCGGTCACGAACGCGGCAACGATCGCAAGGTCCTCGTACCAGATGGCGAAGGGTACGGTCGCAGCGGCCATGAGGACAATTGCCGCGAAAGCAATCGCGAAGAGGCGTGCATGCGAAGTCGGGGTCCGCCTCATCGAGAGGGAAAACTGCGCGGGGGTCTTTCGAGCCTCAAGTGAAACACGTTTGCGCGGGTTTCGCCAGCCGAGGACGAAACGCTCCTACCGCGCGCCCCGAGCACTCCGCGGTACCGCGAAGCGTTCCTTGAGGCAAGGCCTCGCGTTCCGCAGGCCGTGCTGGACGAATCCTACGCCTCGTTCTCCCGCGGCTCGAGGAACCGAAAGTAGACCGCGTAGCGAATCGCACCTTCCCGGTTGAGCCCGCTGGAGTGCGGCAGCTGCGGGTGCATGACGACCACGTCTCCGGGCACGAGCTCGAGCGCCTCTTGCTCGCTCGTGTCGAAAGGCCAGACAACAAGGCCCCCGTTCGCGGTGTGCGCGGGAGTCAACGGGACGCCGACGATCGTCCGATAGCGCCTCCCGTCCGCCCATTCCGGCTCCTGATCCACATGCGACGTGACCGGCTCGTCCTCGCAGTCGTCGGGAGGCTGCAGGATGATCTGCGGATCGCACATCTCGCCGTGACGCAGCTCCTCCGGCAGGTAGCCGGCGAGGGCGACGACGGGAGGGTCCCACCGAAGGTGCGGGAACCAGTGCGATGACCACAACCACGAGCCAAGGACCTCGGGCGGCAATCCGCGCCGCACGACGTCGAGGTGGAGGTGCCGTAACGCTCGCTCGAGCGCGTCGCGCGGAACGACCTGTGGAAGCACGGCATACCCGCGGTCCGCGACCACTGACGCCGTGCCGCGGGCCTCTTCGAACGGTCGCGTCATCGGCGGAGCTCCTCGGGGTCGCCGCTAAATCGTTCTTTCCACACCACAGCGTGACAGAGTTGCACGACGTGCGGAAGCGTGTTTTGTCAACAGACAATGGGCAGACCTGCGGCAGGTGCAAACCGTGGTCCTAATCACCGGAGGCGCGGGTTTCATCGGATCCCATCTCGCGGACGAGTTGCTCGCGCACGGATACCGGGTTCGAGCACTCGACAACCTCATCGACCAGGTCCACGCGGGCGCCGCGCGGCCGACGTATCTCGATCCGGACGTCGAGCTGATCGAGGGCGACGTACGCGACCCCGACACGGTCCGGCGTTCGCTCCGAGGCATCGACACGGTCGTCCACCTCGCAGCGCGCGTCGGCGTCGGGCAGAGCATGTATGAGCTCATGGAGTATGCCGCCGCGAACACTGCCGGGACGGCTGTGTTGCTCGAGGCGATCCTCGACCACCCGGTCCGGAAGCTGATCGTTGCGTCGAGCATGAGCGTGTACGGCGAGGGCTTGTACGAGGCCTCGGAGGGCGACCTCGTCGAGGCGGCTCGGACGCCCGACCAGCTCGCGCGCGGGGACTGGGACCTCGTAGATGATCACGGCCGGCCGCTGCGACCCGTGCCGACGCCCGAGACGAAGCACCCCATGCTGGCGTCGGTCTACGCGCTGACGAAGTACGACCAGGAGCGGCTGTGCCTGATCTTCGGCGACGCCTACGGGATCCCGACGGTTGCGCTCCGCTTCTTCAACACCTACGGGACCCGGCAGGCACTGTCGAACCCGTACACCGGCGTGCTCGCGATCTTCGCGTCGCGCCTGCTGAACGGGAAGCAGCCGCTCGTATTCGAGGACGGCCTGCAGCGGCGCGATTTCGTCGCCGTCTCGGACGTGACGCGCGCGTGCCGGCTCGCGCTCGAGAGCGACCGCCCGAACGGCCGCACGATCAACGTCGGAACCGGCTGCGGCATCTCGGTCCTCGAGATCGCCGAGAAGCTCGCTCGCGTGCTCGGAACCGACGTCGAGCCGTACGTGACCGGGAAGTTCCGCGCTGGGGACATCCGCCACTGCTTCGCCGACATTGCACTCGCGCGCGCGCTGCTCGAGTACGAGCCCACCGTCGGCCTCGAGCAGGGGATGGCGGAGCTCGCCGAATGGCTCGAAGGGCAGGTCGTGGAGGACAACGTAGAGACCGCGGCTGAGGAGCTTGCGACACGGGGGTTGACGCGATGAGCTCCCCGCGCCGGTACGTCCTGATCACGGGTGGAGCTGGCTTCGTCGGCACCAATCTCGCGAGCCGCTTCGCGAGCGAGGGCCGCCGCGTCCTCGTCTTCGACAGTCTCAGGCGGCCGGGTGTCGAGCAGAACCTCCGCTGGCTGGAATCCAGGTACGGCGGCCTGGTGACGTCCGAGATCGCCGACGTCCGCGATGTCGCAGCACTGCGCGCCGCGGTCAGCAGGGCAGACGCGGTGTTCCACCTCGCGGCGCAGGTCGCCGTGACGACGAGCCTCGAGCTCCCGGTCGACGACTTCGAGGTGAACCTCCAGGCGACGCTAACGCTGCTCGAGGAGCTGCGCCGACTTCCCCGTTCCGTTCCGCTGCTCTTCACGTCGACGAACAAGGTCTATGGCGCGCTGCCGGATGTCCGGCTCGAGTGCATCGACAACCGGTGGGAGCCGGTGGATCGGAAGCTCCGGGAGCACGGGGTCGGTGAGCGCCACCCGCTCGACTTTTGCACCCCCTACGGCTGCTCCAAGGGCGGCGCCGACCAGTACGTCCTCGACTACGCCCACATGTTCGGGCTGGCGGCGATCGTCTTCCGGATGAGCTGCATCTATGGACCTCACCAGCACGGCACCGAGGATCAGGGCTGGGTCGCGCACTTCATCCGTCGCGCGCTTGCGGGAGAGCCGGTGACGATCTACGGCGACGGCGCCCAAGTGCGTGACGTCCTTTATGCGACCGACCTCGTGGAGGCGATGTTCCGCACGTACGAGGACGCGGACCGCCTCGCGGGGACGGCGTACAACGTCGGCGGCGGACCGTCGAACACAGTTAGCCTGCTCGAATTGGTTCAGATGATCGCGGAGCTGGAGGAAGCTCCAGTCGACGTGACGTTCGCCGATGAGCGGACCGGCGACCAGCGCTGGTACGTGTCCAATACGTCGCAGCTCCGCCAGACGACGGGATGGGAGCCGAGCGTTGACGTCAACGAGGGTGTCGCCACGCTCCACGGCTGGTTCGCCGCGCGCAGGGCTCGTACGATCGCAGCGGCGAGAGCGCGATGAGCGCGCCGCCCCCGGTTGCCGTCCGCAGGATGAATGCGGCGGTTCTCGGCGCGCCCCGCTCAATTCGGATCCGGCGTCATGCTCTCCGCGAGCCGAGCTCGGGCGACGTCCTCGTCCGCGTCTCGGGCTCCGGCGTCTGCGCCTCCGACCTGCCGCTCTGGGAGGGGCGTTCGTGGTTCGCGTACCCTCTGGAACCCGGCGCTCCCGGACACGAGGGTTGGGGCGTTGAGGTCGAGTCGGGACGCCGCGTCGCGCTGCTCTCCTCGCACACGTACGCCGAGTACGAGGTGGTGCCGAAGAACCGGGTCGTGCCGCTTCCGCCCGAGCTCGACGACCGGCCGTTTCCGGGTGAGGCACTCGGGTGTGCGATGAACATCTTCGCGCGGTGCGGGGCGCTCGCCGACCAAACCGTCGCAATCGTCGGCGCCGGGTTCCTGGGCCTCCTGCTCGTCCAGCTCTGCGTTCATGCGGGGGCCCGAACGGTCGCGTTCTCGCGCCGCGAGAGCGCGCTCGACCTCGCTCGCCGCTTCGGCGCCGAGACACCGTCCGAAGAGTTGGACGAAAGCTGTGACGTCGTGATCGAAGCGGCGGGCGGCCAGGAGACGCTCGATCGCGCGACCCGATTGTGCCGAACAAGGGGGCGCCTCGTGATTGCGGGCTACCACCAGGACGGGCGGCGCGCCGTCGACATGCAGCTTTGGAACTGGCGCGGCCTCGACGTCGTCAACGCGCACGAGCGCGACCCCGTCTGTTACCTGGAGGGGATGCGAGCCGCGATCGCGGCCGTCGTGGCGGGACGACTCGATCCAACGCCGCTCTACACCCACGTGCTCCCGCTCGAGCGACTCGCCGACGCGTTCGAGCTCGTTCGGACACGGCCGGAAGGATTCGTGAAGGCGTTGGTGGTCACGGAGTGAGCGCCGTCGCGACACGTCCACGGCTCGGCTTCCTCGGCGTCGGCTGGATCGGTCAGAAGCGGCTCGACGCGATCTCGGCGAGCGGCGTCGCCGAGATCGCAGCCGTCGCCGACCCAGCTGTCGACGGGGCGCTGCCCTCGCTCCAGGAGCTGCTGAACGCGGAGCTCGACGGCGTCGTCATCGCGACACCGAGCGCCCTGCACGCCGACCAGGCGGTCGCGGCGCTCGAGCACGGCATCGCCGTCTTCTGCCAGAAGCCGCTCGCGCTCGATGCGCCGACGGCGCGGCGGGTCGTCGACGCGGCCCGCGCGGCGGACCGGCTCCTCGCCGTCGACTTCTGCTACCGGTCGACGGAGGCGGCGCAGCGCGTGAAGCAGCTCGTCGCTGCGGGCGAGCTCGGGGAGGTGTACGCGATCGACCTCGCCTTTCACAACGCGTACGG
>JALZEM010000242.1 GCA_030862005.1 Actinomycetota bacterium
GCTTTGCTCCATGGTCCGAGACGACGAACACGGCGGTACGATCGTCGGCGAACCGAAAAAGGCGCCCGATCCTCTCGTCGAGCGCCCGGTAGTAGTCGAGCATTGCGTCCTCGAACGGATTGCCCGGCTCGTACAGGCGATGCTCGGGGTCGGAGAAGCCCCAGAACCCGTGGTGGACACGGTCGGTGCCGATCTCGACCATGAAGAACAGATCCCACGGCCGCGTTTCGAGCAGGTGTTCGGCGACGCGAAACCGCTTCTCTGTCATCTCCTCGAGCTCGGCGAGGAGGCGTTCCTTGTCGTCGCTCCGGAAGTTGTCGACGTCGACGCGGTAACGCCCGACCATACCGTTGATCTCGTGCCGCACCTCGTCCGGGTACGTGTATTGCCGGTTCGTGTCGGGGGTGAGCAGGCACGAGACCATTACCCCGTTCACGGCGGACACGGGATACGTCTGCGGGACGCCGAGGACGATGACGGGCCGGCCGCGGGTCGAGAGGACGTCCCACACACGCGGGACGCGCACCGAGCGCGAGCTTGCGAGCGAGAGCGCGTCGTACGAGTGATCGAGCCGATTACGGAAGCCGTAGAACCCGAGAGCGCCGGGGCTCCGCGACGACGTCATGCTCGCCCACGCGGGAACGGTGATCGGAGGGTCGCAGCTGCGCAGGATCCCGTAGGTCCCGCGTTCCGTCAGAGCGCGCAGATGCGGAAGCTCGTCTAGCCAGCGTCCAAAGAGAAGCTCCGGGGCCGCGCAATCAAGGCCGATCACGAGCGCCCGCGACATCCCGTCCGATCCTACGCGCCCGCGCGAGCGATGAGTCTTGCTCGGCGCTTCGCCCGAGAAAGACGTGAGTTCAGGCACGGATCGAACGAGTCGCCGCCCATTGCCGGGAGGTTGAGGCGCATCTACGACGCGACGAGCGGGAATCGACGCACCGGCGAGCGTCTCCATACGCCGCGCGAGCATCGTCGGGGGCCACGAAGCCGCCGCGCCCGCCCGCGCTCCACAGACGCCACGTGTGTCGGCCGTTCTCACTCGCTACGCCGCCGCCTGACCTTCCAATCGCCGCCGATGTCGGCCGTCGCTTACCCGACGAGGTTCACCGTGGTCACGGTGACGACGACGGAGAGCGCGAACCAGAGCATGATCTGGTGATGTCGGTGTCGGCAGTACCGCTGTGCGTAGAGCGTCGCAAGCGTGCCCATGACGTCGACCGTGAAGTGGACCGCGTAGTCGATCCAGTCGCTGCTGAGCTGGACGTCAATCACATGCGCAAATGAGAACGATTCTCATTCCGATACGATAAACGAATGGCCCCGAGCGAAGGTGCGGAGGCGACGCTTCGTGCCGCCGGCATACGTCCGACGCCGGCCCGCGTCGCCGTCCTGGGGGAGTTGAGTCGTGAGCCGGACGATGTCACTGCCCAGCGGTTGCACAGCCGCCTACGTCAGCGCGGCAAGCGGCTGGGACTGGCAACGGTCTACCGGACACTCGACGCCCTGGCGGAAGCGGGGGTGATCGACACGCTTCGCCACCATCCGGGCGAGGCCTGTTACCGCCTCTGCGGAGAAGAGCACCACCATCACCTCCTTTGCGCGCGGTGCCACCGCGTCGTCGAAATCGTCGACTGCCGCTTGGAGCGCTGGCTCGAGCGTGTATCCGCCGATCATGGATTCCTCGCGACCGGCCACCGGCTCGAAATCGATGGCGTCTGCGGCGCTTGCCGTTAGAACCGGCAGACGCGAACCATCAATCACCTATCGCCGTCGCGATCAGCTCCGCCCGCGCGCTCCGTGTCGCGAATCCCGGGCAGGAAGAGGAAGGCGAACGTGACGAGCGCGCCGAGCGCGCCCGCTCCGATGAGCGTCTCGCGGGCGCCGGCCGCCTCCGCGACCGGGCCGGTCAGGGCGAACGAGACCGGGATGAGCCCGATCGATACCAGCCAGTCGAGCGATGACACGCGTCCCAGGAGCGTCCGCGGAACGCGCGTCTGCATCAGCGTCATCCAGACGATCATTCCCGCGGTCGATCCAGCACCACGCACGACGGATGCGAGCATGAGCTGCCAGAGCTGCGTCGCGACCCCCCACACGACGATCGGAAGCGACGCTACGCCCCATGCGAGGTACATGAGCGTGATGTGGCGGCGTGGCAGCCGCCACTAGCCCATCGCCATCGCTGCCCCGATTGCGCCGAGCCCTGCGGCCGCGAGCACAAGCCCGAAATCCTCGGCGCTCCCGTCGAGGTCATTCTTGACGACGTAGGCGAGTAGAACCTGCTGCGGCCCGAACGAGACGAGCAGGAAGATCGCCGCGGCAAGGAGTGTGCCCCACAGCCACGTGTGCGCGCGGACGAACCGGAGGCCCTCGCCGATCTCGCGCAAGGCGGATCGCTCGACGGCGGATTTCGCCATCGCCAGCGGACGCGGCCGCATGGCGAGAAAGCAGGCGGCCGACACGGCGAACGAGGCGGCATCGAGGAGAAACGCCCCTCCGGCTCCGACCGAGGCGACGAGGATCCCGCCGAGCGCCGGGCCGAGAAGCTGCGCGCCCAACGGACGCATGAGCATGTCGAGTGAGTTCGCCTGGACGATGTGATCCTGCGGGACGATGTCGGGGACGATCGCCTGGAACGCCGGCGCGAACAGGGCCTCGCCCGCGCCGTACACCGCAACGAGCCCGAGTAGGTGCCAGAGCTCGAGCGCGCCCGCCACGGAAAGGAGCCCGATCGTCGCAATCGCGCTGCCGCGGATCACGTCGGACGCGACCATCAGCCGGCGGCGGTCGAACCTGTCGCTGAGGACGCCCCCGACGAGCAGCAGCACAATCGTGGGGAGCGTCCAAGCGATTCCGACCACCGAAAGCGCTGTGGGTGCATTCGAAAGCTCGTAGACCTGCCATGCGATCGCGACGAAGTAGATTCCGTCGCCGAGCAACGACACGGTCATCCCGCTCCAGAGCAGGGCGAAGTCCCTGATCCCCAACGGACGAAGGACGCCGAGCCGCCCGACGCGGCGCAGCGCAGCAGGCCCACGGCTGGTGGTGTCGGTTGTCTCGTTCATGAGGGCAGCGGCGCGTCCGCGCCGACGCTAGCGAACGCGAGGGATCCTAGGTCCCGAGGCCGCCGAACACGACGAACGGGTTACTCGGAGCCACCTCCCACACCATTCGGCCGCCCGGTTCGACGTCGACGCGACTGCCCCTCGGCGCCTCCGAGGCGAGCCGTTCGGCAAGCTCGCGCGCTTGATCTTCGTTCACCGCGCCAACGAGGAGATACGTGTAGCGCCTGACGACCGGTCTCCCTTCCGCCTCGAGCCGCTCTGCGAAGTCAACCGTCTCGTCGTGGCTGGGAAGCTCGACGCGGACCTCCCACTCGGCGTAGCCCGACGCGTGCGACTCCCGCGCCTCGCGCGCCTGCAGGCGCGCGTGCTCCTCCCGCCATTCCTCCTCCGTCGTCGGGAGTGGAACGGAGGGGTCCTCCCAGCGTTGCTCGGCCGGATGCCAGCGGGCAAGGTCGACGCGTCCGACCGCGGGGTGCCCGAGCTTTGCGCGCACGATCGATTCCACATGCCGAGCGCGGTCCTCGGCGTCCACGTAGAGAAAGACGCGCGGGCCGTTGCGACTCACGATCACGCGTTCGCCGAGCGGCTCGCGCTCACCCGCCTCGAGTCGAACTTCCCGAAGCCATTCGACGAGCTCGCGGCTCCCCTCCTCGTCGTCGAGCTCGATGGTCAAGCGCCAGTCGTCGGCCACGGCGGGCATTGTGCCTGCGGAGCCGTCCAGCCGCGCCGCTCGTGCGTCGGGTCGAACGCGACGGCGATCGACGCAGCGTCCGCCGGTCGCTGAGACTCCTCCCGCGGGTCGCCTCAAGCCGTGTCTTGTGCCAGGCCGCCGGGCCAGGGCCGGAGGGACCAACCGGTCGCGGACGACGCGCCTCGACGCCGATTCTTCATACGCCGCGGCGACGGCGCGATCTTCGGCGCGGCACGCCGAGCCATGTCCCGGTGCCAGGCACCGGGCACCGCCTTACCACACGGACCGAAGGAGGTCCGCGATCTCGGCCGGCTCGGCCGGCCGCGGGTTCATCTTCGCGCCCGCACGCTTCGCCGCCGCGCGCGCCACCTCGTCGAGGTCGTCCTCGTGCACGCCGAGGTCGCGCAGGCGCTCGAATCCCGCCGCTCGTGCGAGCGCCTCCGCCTCGGCGGCCGCGTCGGCCACACCCATCGCTTCCGCGAGCCGCGCGATCGCGTCCGGGGCGACAACCGCGTTGAAACGCAGCGCCGGTGGGAGGCAGACCGCGTTCAGCGCCCCGTGCGCAATCCCGTAGCGGCCGCCGAGCGCCTGGGCCATTGCGTGGCCGAGCCCGAGTCCGGCCCCTGCGAGTGCGGCGCCGGCGTGCATCGCGGCCTCGAGGAGCTCGCTCCGCGCCAGCCGGTCGGAGCCGTCCGCAAGCACGCGCGGGAGCGCCTGCCCGATCGCGCGTGCGCCCGTGAGCGCGTGCACGTCCGCCTCTTCGTTTCGGCCGCGCACGTACAGAGCCTCGGCGCAGTGCGCGAGCGCATTCATGGCGGTACCGCCCGTCTCGCGGCGCGGAAGCGAGAGCGTCAGCTCCGGGTCGTAGACGATCGCCACGGGACGAGCCCCGGTCGCACCTTGCTTGAGGCCGCGGGCCTCGTCGCGGATGGCGAACCCCGTCGTCCACTCCGCCCCCGAGTACGTCGTCGGGACCGAGACCACCGGGAGCCCCAAGCGCGCAGAAACAGCCTTCGCGGTGTCGATCGCGCTGCCGCCCCCGACGGCGACAAGACCGTCGTGGCCCATAGCGGCCGCCACGGCGGCCTCGACGGATTCGTGCGGAACGTGCGGGTGCACACCGTCGAACACGGCAGCGGCCGGGACCTCGAGCGTGGTCCACCGCCGCGTCGTCACGAGGACAGGCCGCTCGATCGTGACTTCGGCGAGGACGCCCGGAAGCTCGTGTAAACCCCAGCGAACGATCACGACGTGAGTGAGGGCGCCCGCCCGGCGCGAACGCCGGGGCGGGAGCCCTCTCC
>JALZEM010000265.1 GCA_030862005.1 Actinomycetota bacterium
ACCGCCGCTTCGATCACGGCGAGGAAGATCAGGGTGCGGGCCGGAAGAACCGGCTCGAATGCGTAGAGGAAGAAGTAGGCGTAGATGATGCCCGTGTCGAAGGCGAGGGCGCCGGCGCCGAGCCACGACCGTTTCCGCGCATCGAGCGGCGACCGAGCGAGCCACAAGAGCGCGACCGCGCCCACAGCGAGAATTGCCGTCGTGACCCACGCCCAGAACTCGTAGCCACGCGGGTAGTCGTCCGCGAGGAGGCCGACCTCGAGCACGGCCCACGGGGCCGCGAAGAGGCGAATCCGTGCAATCCAGATCTCCTGCGTGCGCACGCGCGCGAACTCCCGCGTCACGGAGTGGAGATCTCGTCGCGGAGACGCGTCAGCGCCCAATCGGCGTGCTCGCGGAGCATCGGATCCGGATGGTGGACGTACGGCTCGACCGCCGCAGCGAGGTCGGGCTCCCCCGAGTTTCCCGCCGCCACAAGCGCGTTACGGCGAAGAAATCGCGCGTCGTTCTGCGGGACGTACAGGCGGTCGTAGCGCTCGGCCAGCTCTTCGTCGGACGCCTCGAGCCACTCGACGAGCGAGACGACGGGCTCGGCGTCCTCCGCCAGAGGCTCCTGTGCGCGCCGTTTCTCGATCCCGCGGTTCCACGGGCAAACGTCCTGGCAGATGTCGCAGCCGTAGACCTGCGCCGCGAGCTTCTCGCGGTACTCCTCCGGGATCGGCGCCGGGGCCTGGGTCCAGTACGAGAGGCATCGCGTCGAGTCGAGGACGCCGGCCTCCTCGAGCGCGTCGGTCGGGCACGCGTCGATGCAGAGCCGGCACGAGCCGCAGTCGAGGGAAAGCGGCCGGCTCGGCTCGATCGCGACGTCGGTGACGAGGGTTCCGAGAACGACCCAGGAGCCGTAACGGCGCGTGATCAGGAGGGTGTTCTTCCCGTAGAACCCGACGCCCGCACGAGCCGCGCCCTCACGGTCGACGTGCTGGTTCGCGTCTACGAGGACGCGGTACGATCCACCGAGCTTGCGGCCGAGCGCGTCGAGCTTCTCTCGAAGCTCCGCGTAGCGGTCGCTCCACGTGTAGCGCGGGAGCGTCCCGTACCCCGCCTCGGCTTCCGGCGCAGGCGCGTAGTAGCAGAGCGCGGCCGAGACGACGGTTCGCGCGCCGGCGAGCAGCGTCTCAGGATGGCACGAGGTCTCCGGCTGCGCCATCGTGAAGCGCATGTCCGCGAAAAGACCGCGCTCGCGCCGCGCGCGGATATGGCCTTCCGTGTCGACGTAGGGTTCGGCGGGCGCAGCCCCGACCACGTCGATCCCAAGCGCCTCGGCGAGCCGGGTCAGCTCGGCTTGCGTCACGAAATTCACGGTAGCACCGGCTCTTCGGCGGTTACGATTGCCGCCTGTGAAGGCAGTGCGGATCCATGAGGACGGAGGGCGGGAGGTTCTCCGCTACGAGGAGGTCGACGACCCATCGCCCCGGCCCGGCGAGGTGCTGATTCGGCTTCATGCCGCCTCGCTCAACCATCTCGACGTCTGGGTCCGGCAGGGGCTCCCATCGGTGCCGAAGCCGCGGATTCTCGGCGCGGACGGCGCTGGGACCGTCGCGACCGCCGGCGAGGGGGTCGGGGGTTTCCGGGAAGGCCAGCCGGTCGTCCTGAACCCCGGCCTCGACGACGGCGCCCGCATCGTCGGCGAGCACATGGATGGGACGCACGCCGAGCTGATCGCGCTCCCCGCCGACTACGTCCATCCGATCCCCGACGGGATGTCGTTCGAGGAGGCGGCGGCATTCCCGCTCGTGTTCGCCACGGCGTACCGGATGCTCGTGACGAAGACGGCCCTACGTGAGAACGAGTGGGCTCTGCTCTGGGGGATCGGGAGCGGCGTCGCCACCGCGGCGCTCGCAATCGCAAAGGCTCTGGGCGGCCGCGTGGTCGCCACGTCCTCGAGCGAGGAGAAGCTCGCGCGCGCGCGCGCGCTCGGCGCGGACGTCGCGGTGGGCACCGACGCAGACGTGGTGGCGGCCGTGAAGGAGGTCACCGATGGGCGCGGCGTCGACGTCGTCGTCGAGCACGTCGGCGAGGCCACGTGGAAGACGTCGCTCCAGGCGGTCCGACCGGGCGGGCGGATTGCCGTCTGCGGCGCGACCTCCGGGGCCAATCCGCCCGCGAACCTCCACCGGATCTTCTGGAAGCAGCTGACCGTCTACGGCTCAACGATGGGCACGCGGGATGACTTTCGCGGCGCCTACGACCTCGTGGCAACGGGACGCGCACGGCCGATCGTCGACCGGGTCTTCCCGCTCGCCGAAGCCGCCGCGGCGCACGAGCATCTCGAAAGCG
>JALZEM010000269.1 GCA_030862005.1 Actinomycetota bacterium
AGCCCGTAGCGCGTCGCGTCCGCGCCGTCCTCTGCGATCACGTCGAGCGGGTCGATGCCGGTACCAAGGCTCTTCGACATGCGCCGCCCATCGGGCGCGAGCACGGTCGAGTGGATGATGACGTCCGTGAACGGGATCTCGCCCATGAGCTCGAGGCCGGAGAAGATCATCCGGTTCTCCCACAGGCGGATGATCTCGCGTGCCGTGGTCTGGAGATCGCCGGGATAAAACACGCGAAGGTCCGGCGTGTCGTCGGGCCAGCCGAGCGTCGCAAACGGCCAAAGCGCCGACGAGAACCAGGTGTCGAGGACGTCCTCACTCCGCGTGAGGTCCGAGGAGCCGCACTCGGCGCACGCGTCGGGTTCGGCCTCCTGCACCGTCACGTGCCCGTCGCCGCACTCCCAGAGCGGCAGCTGATGGCCCCACCAGATCTGGCGCGAGATGTTCCAATCGGGCGCGGTCTCGAACGACTCGATCGCGAAACGGTGCTGCGTCTCCGGGTGGTAGCGGATACGCCGCTCGCGAAGCGCCGCAAGGGCCGGCTTCTTCAGCTCCTCCATCGAACACCACCATTGGAGCGAGATCAGCGGCTCGATCCGGCTCTCGCAACGCTCGCAGAGCGCGACGGAATGCCGGTACGCCTCGCGCTTCTCGAGGAGGCCGCGTTCCCGGCACCACGCGAGGATCCGCTCGTCCGCGTCGACCTGCGTGAGCCCGGCGAGCTCCCGCACCTCGTCGTTCATGCGCCCGTCGAGACCGACGACCATCGGCTCGGGCAGGCCGTGGTCCCGCCCGATCTCGAAGTCGGTGGGGTCGTGGCCGGGCGTGATCTTCAGTGCCCCTGTTCCGAACTCCGGCTCGACACGCTCGTCCGCGATGACCGGAACGCGTCGCTCGACGAACGGCACGATCGCCTCCTTCCCGACGAGGTCGCGGTAGCGCGCGTCGTCCGGATGAACGGCGACGGCGACGTCCGCGGGGATCGTCGACGGCCGAGCGGTCGCGATCGCGATGTGGCCCGAGGCGTCCGTGAACGGGTAGCGAATCGTCGTGAGCGCGTCGTCGACCTCCTCGTGGATCAGCTCGAGGTCCGAGAGCGATGTCTGGTGGTATGGACACCAGTTGATGATCCGGTTCGCCCGGTAGATCCAGCCCTTGCGGTAGAGGTGGACGAAGAACCGCATCACCGCACGCGTATACGCCGGATCCATCGTCATACGCTCCCGCCGATAGTCGAGCGAGGCGCCCATCCGCCGGAACTGGAACATGATCTTCCCGCCGTACTCGCGCAGCCATTCCCAGACACGCGCCTCGAAGGCCTCGCGGCCGAGCTCTTGGCGGCTCGTTCCCTCCTCGAGGAGATGCTTCTCGACGGCGTTCTGCGTCGAGATGCCCGCATGGTCGTATCCCGGCTGGAAGAGGACGTTGAACCCCTGCATCCGTTTCATCCGGCAGACCGCGTCGCCGAGCGCGAGCTGGAGGGCGTGACCCATATGGAGCTCCCCCGTCACGTTGGGCGGCGGATGCGCGTCTACGAACGTGCGGCGCGAAGGGTCCGGGTCCGCGTTGTAGAGCCCCTCCTCCTCCCACGTGCGCTGCCAGCGCTCCTCGACGCCTTCCGGCCGGTACAGCGGCTCCATGCGTCGATCGTACCGCGCGTAGAATTCAGAAGACTTCCATCGTAGAATTCAGAAGACTCTATGACACAGGTAGCCGACGACCCGCTGGCAATCGGCCGTGAGGCCGCGAAACGTGGTGCGTACAAGGAGGCGTACGGCCTCCTTAGTCCGACCGCGGACTCTCTAGGCGCGGAAGACCTCGAGCTCCTCGCCGACGCCGCCTACTGGACCGGAAAGCTCGACGAGGCGGTCGAACTACGCGAGCGGGCGCACGCGGCCTACCTCCGCGACGGCGAAAAGACGAAGGCCGCCATGCTTGCGCTCGTGATCTCCCAGGACTACTGGGGGAAGGCCGCGCTCTCCGTCTCGAGCGGGTGGTTCTGCAAGGCGGAGCGCCTCCTCGAGGACGAGCCCGAGTCCGTCGCGCACGGATACCTCGCGTTCGCCCATGGGATCAACGCGGCGACGGAGGGAGATCTCGACAAATCGATCGCCCGGATGGATGACGCCAGCGAGTTCGCGAAGCGGTACTCGGACCCAAATCTGGACGCCATTGCACGTGTCTTGAAGGGCCGTTCGCTCGTCCTCAAGGGCGACACCGCCGCGGGTCTTACTCTCCTCGACGAGGCGACCGCGGCGGCGGTCAGCGGCGAGCTCCAGCCGTATGCGACGGGCCTCATCTACTGCTGCACGATCACCTCGTGCCACGGAGTCGGGGATTACCGCCGGGCGGCCGAATGGACAGAAGCCGCGAGCCGATGGTGTGACCGGCAGGACCTCGCCGGCTTCCCCGGCGCGTGCCGCGTGCACCACGCGAGCATGATGCGCCTCCGAGGCGACTGGAGCGGCGCCGAGGCTCAAGCCGTGCAGGCGTGCGAGGAGCTTCGGGGCTACGACGCTTGGACGACGGCGGCCGGCTTCTACGAGATCGGGGAGATCCGGCGGCGGCGGGGCGACTTTGCAGCAGCCGAGGACGCCTATGCCCAGGCGAAAGAATGGGGCCGGGACCCGCACCCCGGCCTCGCGCTCCTCCGGCTCGCGCAGGGCAAGACCGATGCCGCGGCCGCCGCGATCAAGCGCGCTCTAGCCGCCACATCCGACCCCGTCGCGCGAATCCGCCGCCTTCCGGCACAGGTCGAGATCGCACTCGCGGCCGGGGAATTTCGGACGGCCCGGGAGGCAGCCGCCGAGCTCGAGTCGCTTGCCGACGCGTACAAGGTCGGCGCGGAACGCACGCCGGCTTTCGAGGCGGCCGTCTGTCTCGCGTGGGGCCAGATCCGCCTGGCGGAGAACGACCCGGAGGGAGCGATCCGCGAGCTCGAGCGCGCCGTCGGAACGTGGCGTGCGATCGGCGCCCCCTACGAGGTGGCCGAGGCACAGATGCTTCTCGGCTTCGCCCTGCAGCGCAGCGGCGACGAAGACGGCGCCCGCGACGAGCTGGTCGCGGCGAAGGGCGCGTTCGAGCGGCTCGGCGCCGCGCTTGCGGCCGAGCGGGCGGCCGAGCTCCTCGGCGAGCACAAGCTCCATCGCACGTTCATGTTCACCGACATCGTCGACTCGACGAAGCTCGTCGAGGTGCTCGGCGAGGACAAATGGAAGAAGCTGCTCGGCTGGCACGACCGGACGCTCCGCGAGCTCATTTCCGACAAGGGAGGCGAGGTAATCAAGCAGACCGGCGACGGCTACTTCGCGGCGTTCCAGAACCCTGGCGCCGCGCTCGAAGCCGCCGTTGGGATCCAGCGTGCGCTCGACGCGCACGAGCCGCTTGCGCCGGACGTCCGCATCGGGCTCCACACCGGCGGAGCGTTTCACCGCGCCGACGACGACTATTCGGGGCAGGGCGTTCATGTCGCCGCGCGCATCGGCGCGCTCGCCGCCGGCGGCGAGATCCTCGCGAGCCGCGCCAGTCTGAGCGACGGCGCCGCTCGATTTCGCATCTCGGAAGCGCGGAAGACCGAGCTCAAGGGCGTCGCCGACACCGTCGAGCTGGTCTCGATCGAGTGGCGGTAGCGGAGCGCCGATGAGCACGATCGCCAACCCGCTCGACGACGCCCGCGAGGCCGTCGCGCGGAACGACTGGCTCGCGGCCCACGAGCTTCTGCGCGAGGCGGACGCAGCAAGCGGCCTCGGCGCGAAGGACCTGGAACTCCTCGCCGAGGCATCGATGTGGAGTGGCGACGCGGACGGCTCGATCGCCGCAGACGAGAGGGCACACGCGCTCCATGTCCGGGAGGGAGATCGTTTGCAGGCCGCACGCGCGGCGATGCGCCTCGCGATGTGGAATGGGATCAAAGGCGCCTCCGCCGCAGCCGGAGGATGGCACCGACGCGCTGCGACGCTTCTCGAAGGCGAGGACGAGGCCGTTGAGCACGGGTACCTCGCCCTCCAACGCGCCATGCTCGCGTTCTTCCGCAGGGACCTCGACGAGGCGTTCGAACAAGCCGCCCGAGCGCTGGAGCTCGGGAGGCGCTTCGGCGACCGGAACCTCGAAGCGCAGGCGCTCGCGCGCCGCGGGATGGTCCTCGTTCGCAGAGGCGACGTCGCCGAGGGGCTCGGTTGCCTGGACGAGGCGAGCGCGGCCGCCGTGGCCGACGAGCTCAAGCCCCTCCCCGCGGCGTTCGTCTACTGCAACACGATCGAGACATGTCGCGATCTCGCCGACTTCGGCCGCGCGGCCGAGTGGACCGACGCCGCCGAACGCTGGGTCGGCCAGTGCACGATGGTGGGGTTCCCGGGTGAGTGCCGGATCTACCGCGGCGAGGTCCTGCACCTCCGCGGGGCGTGGGATACGGCGACGGAGGAGCTCGGCCGCGCCTGGGAAGAGCTTCGAGACTTCAACCCGCGGACCGCAGGCGCTGCGCTGTACGAGCTCGGCGAGATCCGACTCGTTCGGGGCGACCTGGAGGCGGCCGAGGAGGCGTTCGAGCAGGCGCGCGAGCTCGGGCGCCTGGCGCAGCCCGGTCTCGCGCTCCTCAGCCTCGCACATGGGCGCGTCGAAGCGGCCGCGCGATCGATCGGACGTGTGCTCGCCGAGCAGACGACGGACCGGCTCGCGCGCGCGAAGCTCCTTCCGGCACAGATCGAGATCGCCGTTGCCGCCGGGGACGTTCGAACCGCGAGGGCGGCGGCGGCGGAGCTCGACGAGATTGCCGAAACGTTCAAGTTCAGCGAGTGCCGAACGGCCGCGCTCGACGCGTCGGCGCAAGCCGGCCGGGGCGCAGTGGCTCTCGCCGAGCGAGACGGTGGTGAGGCTGTGCGGCGGCTGCGCGCCGCGGTCGAGCTCTGGACGGAGGTCGGTGCGCCGTACGAGCTCGCGCGCACTCGTGTCCTGCTCGGACTGGCTTACCGCCTGCAGGACGACGAGGACGAGGCGCGGGTCGAGCTCACGCACGCGCGGAAGGCGTTCGAGCGGCTAGGTGCGCCACGAGATCTACAGCGCGTCAGCGAGCTACTCGGCGACTCGCCCCTGCGGCGCACGTTTCTCTTCACCGACATCGCCGATTCGACGCGTGCCGCCGCGGCGATTGGCCCGCAGAAATGGCAAAAGGTGCTGGGCTGGCACGATCGGACGTTGCAGGAGATCTTCGCGCTCCACGGGGGCGACGTCGTGAAGCACACCGGTGACGGGTTCTTCGTCGCCTTCGAGGCGCCGGGCCCGGCGGTCGAGGCGGCAGTCGCGGTTCAGCGCGCGCTCGAGGAGTACTCCGGGTATGCGCCGGACGTCCGCATCGGGCTGCACACCGCGCCCGCCTTCGCTCACGGCGACGCCGACTACGGCGGCATCGGCGTCCACGCGGCTGCGCGGATCGGCGCCGCCGCTGACGCGGGCGAGATCCTCGCGAGTCGCGAGACGATCGCAGACACCACACTTCCGTTCGCGGTCAGCGAACGCGGAAGCGAGCACCTGAAGGGCCTGACCGAGCCGGTCGACCTCGTGTCGATCGGCTGGCGCTGACGCGGTGGCACGAGCCACGGAGAGCACAGTCGAGGCGGGTCGCGAGGCCGTCGCGCGGTTCGCGTGGCGCGAGGGCTTCGACCTCTTGACCGAGGCGGATTCGCAAGACGGGGGATTGTCCCCGGAGGACCTCGAGCGCCTCGGAGAGGCCGGCTGGTGGACCGGGCGCCTCGACGCGTGCATCGCGGCGCGCGAGCGAGCCTTCGCCTCGTACATGCAGAAGGAGAACCGGCGCGGCGCGGCCATGGTCGCGATCGCGCTCGCGAAGGACTACTACGCGAAGGGGTCCTCCTCGATCGGCTCGGGGTGGGTGAGCCGCGCCGAGCGGCTTCTCGCCGGGGAGCCGGAATCCGTCGAGCACGGATGGCTCGAGCGCCTGCGCGCGGTGCTCGCGCACGAAGGCGCGGGCGACTACGAAAAGGCGATCGACCACGGCCGCCGCGCGCTCGACCTCGCAACGAAGTTCGGCAGCCGCGAGCTTCAGGCGATCGCGCTCCACGACCAAGGCCGCGCGCTCGTCGCAAGCGGCCGCGTCGTCGAGGGCATGGCCCTGATCGACGAGGCGACGGTCGCCGCGGTCTCCGGCGAGCTTCGCCCTTATGACACGGGCGTCATCTACTGCAACACGATCACGGCGTGCAAAGAGCTCGCCGACTACCGCCGGGCGGGCGACTGGACAGAGGCGGCGAAGCGCTGGTGCGACCGCCAGGCGATCGCGGGGTTCCCCGGGATGTGCCGCGTGTACCGCGCGTCGATCATGCTCGTGCAGGGCGCATGGCCGGAAGCCGAGGTTGAGGCGCGCCGAGCCTGCGACGAGCTGCAGGAGTTCAACCTGAGCTACGCGGCGGAGGCGTTCTACGAGCTCGGCGCGATCCGGATGCGCGCGGGGGATCTCGCTGCGGCCGAGAACGCGTTCAAGCAGGCGCACGAGCTCGGGCGCGATCCACAGCCCGGGTTGGCCCTTCTTCGCCTAGCCGAAGGCAAGACGCAGAGCGCGCGCTCGTGCGTCAACCGCGCGCTCGCGGACGAGTCGCGCGAGCTCTACCGCGCGCGGCTCCTGCCGGCCGAGGTGGAGATCGCGATTGTGGAGCGCGACCTCGACGGCGCGCGGGCGGCCGCGGACGAGCTCGAGGCGATCGCGAACAGGTACGGCTCGGACGCCCTGGAAGCCGGGGCGGCGTCGGCGCAGGCACGGGTCGCGCTCGCGGATGGAGACGCGTCGCGCGCCGTGCGCGAGAGCCGGAAGGCCCTCCGCCGCTGGCAGGCCGTCGACGCGCCGTACGAGGCGGCGGAGACTCGCATGCTGCTCGCTTCCGCATACGTCGCCGACGGCGATACCGACAGCGCCGTCTTCGAGCTGGAAGCCGCACGGGCTGCATTCGGGCGGCTCGGCGCCGCGAACGACGTGCGCGATGCTCGTGAGAGGCTTCGCGACCTCGGCATCGAGACGCTCGCAGCGCCCGACGGCCGCGGCCGAGCGACGCGGACGTTCATGTTCACGGACGTCGTCCGCTCAACGAACCTCGTCGAGGCGATCGGGGACGACGCGTGGACCGACATCGTCCGCTGGCACGACGAGACGCTGCGATCCCTCTTTGCGAACCACGGCGGCGAGGAGGTCGACCACGCAGGCGACGGATTCTTCGTCGCATTCGCGGACTCGCCCGCTGCGATCGAGTGCGCCGTTGCGATCCAGCGAAAGCTCGCGGAGCATCGCCGCCAGCACGGGTTCGCCCCGCAGGTCAGGATCGGCGTCCACGCGGCGGAGGCGTCGCGGCACGGATCCGGCTACAAGGGGCGCGGCGTCCACGAGGCCGCGCGCATCGCAGCACTCGCCGAAGGCGGCGAGATCGTCGCGAGCCGGGCGGCCGTCGAGGACAGAGGAGGGCGCTTCGCGACCTCGGAGCCGAGGACGGTCCGCCTCAAAGGGATCGAGGCGCCCGTCGAGGTCGTCTCGATCGGCTGGCACTGACCGGCGGGACTAGCGGCGAAGGGCACGCTCGCGGCGCGCTACCGCGCGCCGGCTGAGCGGCTTCGGCTGTCTTCGCGTGGTACCGAAGG